>JAUWBW010000224.1 GCA_030609665.1 Methanosarcinaceae archaeon
AAACCAGAATTACAAAGGCAGTTATAGAAATGTAAACTGCTGCCCGACAAGGGTTATGAAAGGCTTGAGCGGTATGAAGGGAAACTTTCACGTACCGTTCTGAGAAGAGGGAGAGCGAGTAATCGCTCTTCTTTATTCGGCTGTTTCTCCATTACCAACCCCACATCCCAAACATGTAATTCTCAGATATATAAATACGACACCGTATGAAACAATATTGCATTTCATTTTCATGGTGTAGGAACGTGCCGCGCTGCGCGCGTGTGGTCGCGCCGTTTTTCTCATTTGCCAAACCTTTCATTACGATGGAGGGTTTGTGTGCTAAACTTTCCATTATAATGGAAGGTTTTGTTATGGCATCATCCTTCGTATCCAAACACTTCAACACGCGGCAAGTTGACTTCTGACATCAATCGTACAACAAACGGATCTTTTCATCCGCAAGTGTCGGTTGAATTATCTCCTTCCATTTCGAAGATTTCCATGTTCCGAGTGCTGTGTGTGTGTCATAGTAATTCTGAGGGATTGGATGCGTACCTATCACAACGTCAAGCCCATACTTTGTTTTGATTACGTCTCGAAATTGAGTAATACGAGGGCATGGAGGATATCCGACAATAAGCCCTGTGGCAAGGTGTATAACATCTACTCCGTTCTTCTTCATTTCTTCTGGAGCGTATTCAATATTTCCACCAGGGCAACCACCACATGCAGTATATCCAACCAACTTCACCTCTTTATCTTTATAAATACTGAATGCACCTTCCCTGTTGTTGAGTGACCTCAGACATTTGCCTCCGGCACACCCGCGGTAGCGGTCGCATATAATAATCCCAATCCGTATCTCATCACTCATTTTACGTCCTCCATATCTTTTCCGTTACTTTCATATTTTGTCCTGTACATTTGATACAAGCCGCCAATAAGCATTACTACCAGCGCATCGAGATTTCGCTCGCTGCCGGCACCTGTGTGTTTGCACGGATGCTCAGGATATAGGAATTGCGTATTTTGTGAATACGGGTGGGCAGTCGCAGTAGAACGCGCCGCCTACGGCGGAGTCTGGCTATTTGGGTCGTGCATCGACATTTTATCGAAACCAATTAAACAAGTACAAATAAAATTTACAATCATTCCTGCCCTCTGTTATCCACCACATTTGCAATACCGGCAAGTTTGTCAAACAATGGATGTTCCAATTCACCCTTTTTTATAAATGTAAACTCTGCATCCGGGTTAAGTTCTATCAAACGAATGGTATTCTCAAGAGCACGCCCAAGTGCCTCGTGGTCGGGAGTGGCGACAACTTCGGCATTGAAAGGATAAACTTCACCAAGCTCAACCGGATATGCGCCAAATGGCGGCTTGAATGTGAGTAAATTGTCATATTCACTGTCCCTTTTTGTAGTATTTGCGCGAATTATCGCAGTCCCTTTGATAGTGAGCCTTTCCAATCTGTTTGAAAATCGCAGGACTTCAGGGCGGTCTGCAGATTCTGGACCACAATAGAAGAATGTTGATTTTGATGCAGGGTCATGTTGTTCGAGCCAGTCTGAGTATTTGTATGCCTGTTTGAGTCCTTCCAAAAGACGTGGGTGAGCACGGCAGCGCAGTTCTACTAGTTCGAGCAGGTTGCCTTCTTTGATCGATTGTTTTACAAGCCTCATTTCTTCGAATGTGACATAGAGGTTGTGTCGTGCAAGAAGTTCCACGCGATCTTCTGCGTTATTGAGTTCATCTGCTGTGTATTTTACACAAACCGGACATGAACATGGCAGGTAGTGTAAGTCTTCAATATGATATGTACCGTGAGATGTCATATACCGACCATCTTTTGCATATAATGCATAGGCAGCAGAGTCGAATAGGTCACAGCCGAGTGCGACTGCGAGCGCGAACATCATTGGGTGCCCTGCACCGAAGAGGTGTACGGGTGCGGTTGGATCAAGTCCTTTTTTGGCGGATACAATCGCATCTACAAGGTCTGCATAGCGGTAGGATTCCATCATGGGTACGACTGCACCGAATGGATAAACGTCAAAATTAAGCTCTGAAAGTTCCCAGGCACATCTTTCCCGAAGATCAGGGTATGTTGAGCCCTGTACAGGCCCTGCGAGCAGCATACCGTCTTTGACAATTTCCCGGGCTTGTGCCAGTCGCTCGATGGTTGTTTTAAGTTCAGACTCAGCCTGCGATCTTGATACGTCGGGCGGGGTCGGTATGTCGAGAGGAACACCAATGTCTGTGCCAATCTTCTGCTGGAAGTCAATGATCTGTTCGTTGGTGACCTCTACCTCGCCGTAAACGGACAATTGGAACGACCCCGAATCTGTCATTATGGGACCGTCGAAGTCGAGGAGCGAGTGCAGACCATCTTTCAGTGCCTTTTCGCGCATCTCTTCCTTGCGATAGATGATGTAGGAATTTGTGATTATCATCTCTGCACCAAAATCCCTCATTTCGCTTGGTTTTATGGTCTGGATGTTGGGATTAACCACAGGCATGATGGTTGGTGTTTCCACTATACCATGAGGGGTTGTGAGCCTACCGATACGCCCTGCGGCGTCTTTTTGAAGTATTTCGAAATTTGATGACATCTGGAGAAGTAGATGGGGGTTGGAATATATCTAACCGACGCTCGGTCAATGGTCAAATATTGATACGCCTCGCGCGCGCATGTCCCTGCGATGAATCAGCGATTCACTTCATTGTCGCAGGAAAATAGAGTTTCCACTCTTAGTTGTAAAACCAATTGAAAAAAAAAGTGTAGTAATAATAAGAGTGAGCACAGCAGCGATCCGTAGTTCCCGAGGACTCTCGTACCTCAGTACAATATGGAACGCTGGCAGACTTATCTTCTGTGTTCGGAATGGGTACAGGAATTACCCTGCCGCTATGG
>JAUWBW010000110.1 GCA_030609665.1 Methanosarcinaceae archaeon
TCAACTTCTTGTGAAGTGCCGCAACTGGAGTTCTTGCCTAGATCTTCCTTCGAAAAGTGAGAGATAACAATCTCATCCAACCAGATCCAATCAGTACTATATACATTTGCATAGATCGAATTACATCCAGGACATTTTGCCACAATTATTAATGAGTCATCAAATGAGTGATAACTTATACTTGACAAACTTGCACCACATGCACTACAAACCCCAATTTCGTTTGTTTCAATATCGTATGCAGGGGCCTGATTTGCACCTATGTGCAAGATGTTATTTTTTAGATCATATCCGTAGTCCATATAGTTCACCAATGTGTATATCTACAATATGTCTTTTCAATATATCACAATTGTGTTATAGTGAGGTAAAAAAAGTGAGGATTGGAAAAAACATTACAATTTGTGCCATCATCGATAAATATTTTACAAACATATATATAGTTTATTGCACAAATAGAGAAATGAATTACAGGAGGTATACTCGTGAGTTCAATCCGATCTAAAATAAAAAGGCGTTTGGAAAAGTTCATTGAACTTGATGCTAATGGAGTTCGTAGTCACATTCTATCTGTTTTTTTGAAAGTGAAAAAGGCTACAGTTGACACCATATACGAAACCCTTGCCAAAAAACGTGATATTAGCCGAAGTGCTGTAGCATCCATGGTTGGATATATTCATTCCAAACTTGGAGTACTAAGGGCACATAAGGAATCATACAAAACACCAATCGTATATTCTTTGAAAGAAGAGTATGGCGATATGATCAAAGCGGCACTTAATTCCGGTCCCGCAACCGTTGCTACCTGATAATTGCCACGAGCTTAAGATACATGGCACTTGTTAAGGATGCACCGAGAACTGCCACTACTATCGTTATACGTTCCGATGCAAATGCACGCATAACGCATTCCAAAGACCCTTTTTACAGCTTCATGCGCCGATTGTTCCAGGAAGACACCACGGCTGTAAGAGGACAAAAGTTTCTCACAATGGTTGAAGAACGCCAGAAAAGCGGCAATCCGATCAAGACGAATGAGTGGGAGTCGATCCTTGAAGAACTCGACATCGGGCGCGCGTCTTTCTATGCGATGCGAAATAAACTTCTGGGCGCAGGGTTAATTAGCAACAAAAACCGCGAGTACCGCTTATCCGGTCAGTTCAGTAAAGATCTCATCGATATGGCAAAATGGTGGTGGTCAGTCGTGTTGGACGAAAACCCGGACAACCTGTGACGATAATTACGCATCAACCGATAGATTAATACACTACTTTTGCAATTAAGGTGATGCATTCGTAATAGCCCGGTAGTGTAGTGGTCAATCATGCAGGACTCTGGATCCCGCAACCTCGGTTCGAATCCGTGCCGGGCTACCAAATCATTTCTCAATTACATTTAATTTAGTCATGTTTGTTCAACCGTTGTTGACACTGAGTGAACAATTCGCCGCAGGCGGCGCCTTCCACCCCCACCAAGTAAATCCTTGCTGATGCTCAATTTACTTAGAGTAAACTTGACCAGTTCGATTCCCATTTTTACTTTACACTTCGATCTCCAGCAGATCAGAAGCGACCCGCGCGCCCCCTTTAAAGTATTGTTGAAGAAGTTCAACAGATTCCCCTTCATGCCCCTGCATGTGAGGATATAAATGCGTCAAATATAGCCTGTCGACACCAATCCCCTGACCGTGCTCATCTATGTAATCAGCCAACATGTCAGGCGTGGTGTGGTTTGTAACCTCGAACCCGATCGGGAATGAGCATTCATGTATCAAGACATCAACATCGCTGCACAAGTCCATAATAGGCTCACATGGTTCAGTGTCCCCGGAGTACACGACTGTTGCGCCGCTGGACTCGATCCTGTAGCCAAGTGAGGGTACACTGTGTACACCCGATGCACAGGTGATCTTACAACTTACGCCATCCGGCGTGAATACTTCACCGGCGGCGACCTCTGTTACACTGATGTCTACCTTGCCCTGCATGTAATCATATATCCCAAGCAAATCGGTTATCCACTGCTGTGTACCTTTCGGACCATATATTGTGACGTCGGTCTTGTCGCACAGCCAGTTGGCTTTGATGAGGCACAGGACATCTGCCACATGGTCAAGATGCAGGTGAGAGAGTACTATCGTATCGATGTCTGTGTGTTTGTAACTACTTTCGAATATGCGGTTCAATACGCCGCCGCCACAGTCGAACAGGATCGGCTTTGAGTCGATCTCAATTATCATGCCTGACTGCACCCTGTTTGGCTGTGGGATTGCAACACCTGTTCCGAGAAATGTTATTTTCATGAATTTTCATTGTCCCCAATAGTAATTTAAGTTTGTCAACTTGCCTTGGCAATTGAGTACTGCCACCTTTGGTGGCAGAGATCGGCGCCGTAAAAACCACCAGCCACCCCAATAGACAGCGCCTTTACACTGCGTTAAGAACAAGGCTTAAGTACGTTAAATATAATTATGTGGTGTCCTGCTCAGTTTGATATTTCGAACAGCGCATGATAAGTTTTATAATACGCGCGAGGGTAGCCCAGCCAGGTCAAAGGCGCTGGACTTAAGATCCAGTAACGCAGGTTTTCGAGGGTTCGAATCCCTCCCTTCGCACTTTTTTAAAGAGATATAGGTAACCTGATTTTTTGTACGCCATTCATTTTTATTACGTTATGTATTTTCTCAAATCCAAAAAACAATAATTTATTAAATTTTTTCTGCATGTTTTAAAGCTATGAGATTTTACAATAATGGCACACTTTTTATTAAGAACTCATCCCAAAACATTATAATAATCTATATTCTGAGTTTAATATAAGCCATCCAATTCATATTTTTAAGAAAGCGGTTTTGGGGTGGCCTCTAAACTAAAAAGTATATATTAGAAACAAATTTTAGAACAGATGTTTCCAAATCTATATGTTGCATTTGGTGCCATGTTTACCCTAGCAATCATTCACGAAACTGTATAAAATATAACAAATAGTTTAATTTCTAGCTTGGAGGGGAGTGATTGTGAGGAAGGGGGTATAAATGAAAGCAAAAGATATGGTCAAGGGATCAGGGTACAAATTCCATGTGAAAAATATTTGCAAAAACTTGATTCTTTGTTTTGTGATCTTTGGAGCGATCATCTTCACAAGTTCAATGGTGATGGCAGAGTATATAGAACAACCTGCCAATGAAAGTTCAACAATTAGTGCATTCGATGGAAACGATATTTTTGATTTTGAATTTGCAAAACTTATCGAGGAAAATATAGGAAATAATAGCGCAGAAATGATCTTCATTTTTGGAACGTGTTTTGGTGGAGGTATGATAGATGATCTGGACAAACTCCAAAATAAAAGCAAATTGGCTGCAGCGTCTGCATCCAGGCATAATGAAAAGTCGTATGGAGGTGATTATTCTCGTGCATGGACTGATAACGAGGATTATTACAAAAAGGCATTCCATGATGCGATAGAGAAAAATCCAAATAGAAATGTAAGTGTTTTGTTTGAAGAGGCAAATCAAACAGATGTACGCGGTCCCAAAGGGGCACCAGTCAAGGAACATCCTCAAAAGAAGTTCAACGGCACAAATGCAGAAAGTATAAAGATAGGAAATCAAAGCGACAATGCGACCTCATTCCATGCCATATTATTTATAGGACAGGATGCCCCAAGACATCAAAATGATCTCAGAAGAATGAACGATCTACTGATTAAGAATTATGGATTTACTAATGATACAATCCATGTTCTGGCTCTTGATCTTGGCGGCTCTACTTTAGCGGGAGCTAATGTTAATGGCAGAGACTTACCAGGAGTCCCAATTGACGGTAATGGTACGTTGGAATCATTGAACGAGACACTTAAACAAATTAAACCACTGATGAATACCAGTGAACAGTTCTTGTTCTGGGCTGATGGGCATGGTGACATCCATAAAGTAAATAGAACAATCACCATGGTTCCCCACGAATTTAGTGTCACATATACAGTTCCAATAGATCCTGAGATGATAGATCAGTGGTTTGAAGGTAACGTTGGTATATTTGCCGAAGGTGTCACATCCGAAGAAGGGGCTTTAGTTTACTTGAATGGAGAATTTTTGGGTCCATTAAGTAATACGAGTGATAAGACCATATTTTCCTTCGATCCAAATCTTCTTAATTCGGAAAACGAAATTATAATCGAAAATGCATGTAATCCAGAAACAATTAGGATTACTGCAGCCAGCGCAGGAGGTACTGCCAGCGGGGATGAAATTCTAATGATAGAATCAGCAGATTCTTCTGGAAATAAAAAAGATATCTTCATTGAGGGTGATAATGTATATTCCTTTGGAAGTGGATACGGTTCAAACGAAACATACGACCTCTACATAGTAAAGGATAGATCATGGACTGATGGAATGTCAATCACACCTTATGTGATCAAAATGACCATTTCCACAGATGTCAATGGCGATATAGTCCCTGACCCTACACTGATCTGGTCTTCTGCAGTTAGAGGAAAATATGATATCATCGTCGATGTAGAAGGAAATGGTAACTATGATCAAGATATCGATCCGCTCGACGATGCGGATGTAAACGATGCGGGTTTCGAAGTCCCGGTGCTAACGCCAGTTGGAATAATAGCATTAATTGGATTGCTTTTGGTGGTTACAATGAGCAGGATAAAGAGACGATAATCTCTTTTCCTCTTTCTTTTTTTGGGATCAAATTACAGACAAAATCTTTGGTGAAGACGTATCAAGTCAGCGTAAAGTTTGCATGAAAAATGCATTTCTTGGACTCTGTGAAGAAGGACTAAAACTTGAAGAGGATTTGAAAATCTGAGAAATCAGAAGTTGAATCATCTGTCTGTTTTTATTCAATGCATCTTGACTTACTCTAAATTTGCCGCTATTTAATAACATGACCACCTCAATACCCATATTATTAAATAATATGGCCATCCAACTACCCATATAAGTGAATAATATGGTAAACGTAGCAAAATACAACCTGCACTGGAGAGAAGATTTCACCTACGGGTACGAAATAAAAAGAGACCTGTTCGATGAACTTGTCAAGCATCTTAATGCCAGACAAACCATAGGCATCATTGGCCTGCGCAGAACGGGTAAGACCGTGATGTTAAAGCAGGTTATCGACCTCCTGATAAAAGAAGGGGTCGCAAGGGATAGGATACTCTATTTTTCCTTTGACGATGAAGTGGCGTCTCTTGAAGAAGTAATAAATGATTTCCAATCACGGATTGGCACGGATATCATCGGTGCCGGCAAACTTTATGTATTTCTCGATGAGATACAGAAACTTGAAGGCTGGCAGGATCAGGTGAAATACTACTATGACACCTATCCCGAAATGAAATTTTTCGTTTCCGGTTCATCATCACTTTTCTTGAAAACAAAAGCAGAAGAATCCCTTGCCGGCAGGATATTCCTCTATCATCTTCCTGTGCTGAGTTTCACCGAATTTCTCAGGTTGAAAGGTGAAAATGATCTGATAAAAAGACCTGACATGTTCAAGGAAAATCTCAAAGAGCAGATGCTCCTTTACATCAAAAGGCAGTTTCCCGAACTTGTCACAGCAGATGAGTCTTTTATTGATATGTACCTCGAATCCATATTCAGTAAAATGATCTATGAGGACCTGCCAAAAGTATTCCCGATCGAATATGAAGATCTCCTCAAGCAGTTAGTCAAGATCGTGGCATCCAATCCGGGCATCATAACCGATTATGCAAGCCTTGCAAGCGACCTTGGCATAAACAGAAAGACCATAACAAAATATATCTCCTATCTGGAAAGAGGTTTCCTGATACAGAAATGCTACAATTACTCAAAGAACCGCCTCACAACCGAGAAAAAGATGAAGCGGCTCTACCTCACAAACTCGACACTGCTATTCCACCTTGCCGAATATTCCGACTTTGGTAGGATCGTTGAGAATCTTGTTATCAACTCATCCCAGGCACAGTTTTTTTGGAGAAAAGGCACGTCAGAAGTGGATTGCGTCTTAGTGAAAAATGATGTGATCATGCCAGTGGAATGCAAATATCGAGACAATATCCGAAAAAAAGACATCAAAGGGTTGATGAAATTCCTTGACAAATTCGAGATTGATACAGGCTATGTTGTAACAAAAGATCAGGATTTAAGTGAGATAGTGGATGATAAACGGATTGTGTATATTCCACTGTGGAAATGGCTTTTGGAATATGGTTGAAGGTGCACCACACCATACATAATGATAGATGCCAGCAACACCGACACAATTAGAGAAAAAATTATACAATTCGTTTCATACGTTGCACAGTTCCAAAATCCAGTAATTTCAAAGAATATGAGGCTATATGACTTTCAAAAATGTAGTAAAAAACAACATTAAGC
>JAUWBW010000238.1 GCA_030609665.1 Methanosarcinaceae archaeon
ATTCTACAAATTATATACTACAAGAAACAAAGACGAACATATACACGAGAATTCAAACTGAAAGTCTTACGGGAATGTGAAAATGGTAAAGGGAAGGCACATCTCAGCTGAGAACATGGTCACCATCCGTTTTGACTTTATCCCAAGATCCATCGTCAGCCCTGAACAATTTCAGTTCGCAGGTCTCCAATTGGAGCAACCCGTTCTGCAAAAGCATTATGTCGATGTATGCTTTCTTCATTGATCTGTTTAATAGTGATCACTGCATCATCAGGCAGATGAGTGAATGTCTGGACGATATTTTTTGCCATTGTACGTACACAGTCTTCAACAAACTTGGGATTCATGTGTGCCCTTTCAACAACAACCGCTTCATCTGACCGTTTTAACAGTTCAAAGATACTTGAACTCATGGAGTTTTCGATAATCTCTATTATCATTTCAAGTGAGACATCAATATCTCCTCCGACCTCGATCGATATGATTCCCCGTCCCCTTTGGTTATGGGTCACCATAGGAACTTTATGCAAGAACGTTGCAACGGTCTTCTCATCAATTCCAAGGGCAAGCAATTCATTTTGTGCATTCTCCCGCATAATTTCCTGTGCACATGGGCATGCAGTCATTCCCATGACTTCAGCACCTATGAGTTTATTGACTGTGATGGAATCGTTCTTTCCTCTTATAGCTGTGGATTCGGCAAAGATGTCGACAACTTCCTGACATTCCATTTTCGTTGCAGGCGATTCTCTCTTGACAACATATTCACTCCTCATGATGACTTCTGCGCGTGTTGCGTATTCATGACGGTTCAATAAACTACGTGCAACATCGCTGCACAGTTGTTCGATCTCATAGACCGGCAGGTTCACTGCTCTTTCGAGTACTTCGTCGATAGCTTCAAAGTTGCGGGATAGGTTTGCGCCTTTTCGGTCAGATGGCAAGTCCACAAAAATATCAAATACTGAAATGAGTACGATCGGACGCTTGTCCTTTCGTTTGATCTCAACAAGTTTTTTAACATCTGTGACACCAACGCGTGTCAGGTTGATTGGAATTTTAGGTTTGTTTGCCTGCACATCTGGTAATTGTACAACTGGAAGTTCCATTTATATTACCTCAAAATACGATGATCATTGAATAATTTCTGTATTTATACTTTTTAATTCAAGTATCAATTGCAAACGGATTCATTGCATGTAAATGTTATGATATGGATTGAAAATGTGATTGGAAATAGTTTGAAAACGGTGTGATTTTTGTAAATGAGGTGCCTGATACGCCATGCAACATCGTAAATTAATTTACATAGTGATGGGCAAATTGTGAAAAATCGTGATAAAACAGAATCAAAAGGCTACATTAAAAGAAAACATATATATACTTTATGTGCTAAAACAAGAGTAATAGTAACAAATACAGGTTGCGAGGTGACATTATGTCTGAAACAAGAAATTTTGTATTAAGAGATCAGAAAGGAAATGAACACGGTGTATTCACTGGGAAACAGCCAAGACAAGCAGCTCTTAAGGTCGCAAACAGGGAAAAAGCTACAAAGTCCAAACCTACAACCATCAGACTTAGAGAGCGTGGAACTAAGAAGGTTCATGTTTTCAAAGGATGGAAAGAGACAGTTGATGCACCTAAAAATAAGCCTGCATGGATGCCTGACAAGATCAGCAAGCCACACGTTAAGAAAGTAGGCATTGAAAAACTTGAGAAAGTTTGATATTTTAATTTACTTAAGATGACCCATTATTATGATGGGTCGCCTTCTTTTTTTGATTGTTACTTTTATATTGATGGTTTTTGATGTATTGATGCTTTTTTCGGCAAATACTCGCCTTCATCGCATCCAAATAAAATCAGAGCGTTTAATATTTTCTGTTATTTGTGTTTACCCTTGGAAGTAAGTGAACTAAGAGTTTCGTATTCATCTTTGGTAAGTGTCACTATGTATTTCTTCATATCCAATCATCCCATATTGGGTGCATGGGACATTGAATAAACAACTTACGACATTATATGATTGACATGGCACTAGAATGAGTTTTAAATCAAAATTCATATCTCAAAAACCATTCCGTCATATCCAAGCGGTATGGTCTTTGAAGCTATATCATGCGGCTCGAAATAATGACTTATATGCGTCAGCACAACCTCTTTTGCACCGATCTCTTCTCCCAACTCCACCGCCTCTTGTGAATTCATGTGCTTTTTTACATTCATCGTAGGTGGAGCAATTCCATCCGCTATCAACAGATCTGGATCCTGGATCAATTCCATACTTTTTGAGGGAATTGCCCTGATCGCATCTCCGGTGATCACTACTTTTTTGTCCCCCTCACAAACGATCACCCCAACAGCATTCTTTACAGGAGGGTGTCTTACTGCAAACAACGTGAACGTAAGCCCGATCAACTTAAACGGCTTGTATACCAAAACATCATGTCTGATCGGTTTTAAAAAATAGAGATAATCCAGGATATAATCAAGTGTATCTTTAAGTCCGTACACATCGACATTATACTGTACCCTGTGGAATTCACCGAATCCGGCATAATGGTCATAATGCCCGTGAGTCCATATCACAGCATCGATATGATCAATACCGTTCTCGATCAACTGCCATTTTAAATCCGGACCGGTATCGATAAGCACCCGTCCCTCACCTGACTGTACAAGGACCGAAAAGCGCAATCTTCGGCTTTTTCCACCCGCTTTAGCATCC
>JAUWBW010000220.1 GCA_030609665.1 Methanosarcinaceae archaeon
GAGTTTGCATTTATCAGGTATGGAAATTCATCAATAACGAGTACAAATCGTTTGTCACCGATCTTGCTTTGCAGGTACATGAAAAGGGTGCGCCAGTCTGAGAATGGTGACTGTGCAACCGCTGCGTCATCCATGTTTTCCGCGATGAAGCCTGAAAGGAGCCGTATTTGTTCGATCTCATTTCCTTTGGTACAGAGAAAATACGTGTGTTTCTTGTCTTTAATGAACTTCTGCAACAGGCAGGTTTTCCCGACACGCCGCCGTCCGTATATCACTATCATCTGACTCTTGTCTTTCCCGTATGTATCCTCAAGGAAAGCCAGTTCTTCTTCCCTGCCTACAAAGTTAACATTATGCACCATAACATTATGTTGTACTGCATAATTTATAAACACTTCGGGAGTATAGTTTGCACTTCACTATTCGTGCTGCATGGGTGCACGAACTGATGGACGAGCCTCGCAGCATTACAGGCGGTCTATTATCTGGTTCCTGAAAGAGGACACAATAAATATCTGGTCGTGATCCCAAAAGACGTTCGTGATACACTGGGGCTTCAGATAGGGGAAACTATCGATTTTGTGGTGGAAAAAGGAAAGGCAGTATTATATCCTAAAAGAGGAAATGTCGCATCTGTCAGGAAACTTCATGGTATTATTGAACACAAAGGCACGATAGATGAAGGAATCGATGAAGGTTATGCCCTGATGGGTGTGGAATAGTATGAAATACATCGACTCAAACATCTTTATCAATAATCTCATCGGAGATGCCCGACTTGGTGATGCTGCCGACAAATCAGCCCAAAACAATTGTTGCACTTCATGGAATAACAATGATAAAAAAAGTATTTGATGCGGGAGGTGCGATTCGAACGCACGAACTCCTACGAGACTAGGCTCTGAACCTAGCGCCTTTGGCCAGGCTGGGCAACTCCCGCATTACGATGCGTCCACATAGAGCGCTTTTTGTAGTTAAACCTTATCATCCCATGCGAAAAAAGAGATTTTCTTTTCAGGAAATATCGTCAAATATGGAATTGTATTGTTTGAATCATTGGACAGGATGAACAGGATTGACAGGATACAAGTGGGTCGTCCCATCCTGTAAATCCTGTCCATCCCGTCAAATATTTATCCACTCAATATTGAAGAGATCAAAAAAAGATTAAATTGATGGCAAACCTAAGCCATCAACTTGAGCATAAGTGCCTTCTGCGCATGCATTCGGTTCTCTGCCTGTTCGAATACCACTGAATGAGGACCATCCAACACTTCTGCCGTGATCTCCTCGCCCCTGTGGGCAGGTAGGCAGTGCATCACGATGGCATCATGTTTTGCAAGAGCCACAAGTTCAGAATTTATCTGGTAGTTTGCCAGATCATGCATCCGTTTCTCAACCTCATCCTCATCGCCCATCGAGATCCACACATCCGTGTAAAAAACATCAGCATCCTTTGCAGCCTCTGCCGGATCATTGGTAATCGTAACATTTCCGCCCATCGCTCTTGCCTGAGCCACAATATCCTCATCAGGTTCATACCCTTCCGGGCATGCCACCACAATATCCATACCAACGATCGCACATCCCAAAATTGCGGAATTACAAACATTGTTCCCATCCCCGATCCATGCATACTTCAGACCATCGAGTCGGTTCTTGTATTCCTGAATCGTAAGCAAGTCTGCAAGTATCTGGCACGGGTGTTCCTTATCGGACAGCGCATTGATAACAGGAACACTTGCATGTTCTGCAAGGTCCACAACAGTATCATGGCTGTTCACCCTTGCAGTAATGCCATGCACATATCCCGACAGCACGCGCGCCGTATCTGCCACAGTCTCACCGCGTCCGATCTGGATGTCCCTGTAATTCAAGTAAAGCGCATGACCGCCAAGGTCAGCCATACCGGCCTCAAAAGATACCCGTGTGCGGGTAGATGATTTTTCAAATATCATTGCAAGGCTCTTATTCTTCAGAAGGTCTGTCACCTTACCACGAAGACGCTTTTCCTTCAGGTCCTCTGCCATATCGAGAAGTTCAATTATCTCCTCATTTGAGAGGTCAGCCATTGAGATCAGATGTTTCATATCAATCAACTCAAATTAAAATTATTATATATCAAGATCAAAACCCACGAATCTCCTTCATGTGGTCGATCCTCTTCTGCACCACTGCCGCAGTGCCGATATCACGTCTTGAATGCAAGTCGCCTTCAATATTATCCAGTGCATTCTGCGCGATCGCTTCCGCATCGGCAATAGAATCAGCCATACCGACAACAGCCACCGCTCTTGAGCCAGTGGTGTAAACCTTGCCATCCTTTTCATACACACTTGAATAGAACAAAAGCGCATCCCCGATATCGCCTGCTATCACTTCACTGTCCTTTGTCGGATTGTCAGGATAACCGGCAGGAACCGCATATTTACACACCGTTGCCTTTTCACTGAACTTGACATCAAGATCAGCCAGAGTGCCGTCTGCGATTGCGGTGATCACATCAACATAATCAGTTTCAAGAAGCGGCAACACATTCATGGCTTCAGGATCACCAAATCTGGCATTAAACTCGATCACTTTCGGTCCGTCCTTTGTCAACATGAACTGACCGTACAGCGTTCCCTTGTACAGTTCATTTGTTTCATTATACAATGCCCTGACCGTATCCTTCATGATCTGTTTCGCCTGTTCAACATCATCAGATACAAGGAACGGCAAAAGAGCACCCGTGTTAGTATACGAACCCATACCACCGGTATTCGGACCAAGGTCGCCCTCAAACGCACGCTTGTGATCCTGAACAGTCGGTGCAAAGGCAAGCGACTTACCGTCAACGAACGCCTGAAGCGTAAACTCCTCACCCACAAGGTTCTCTTCAATAACTACGCTGTCACCCTCCAAAAGACTGGCAGCATA
>JAUWBW010000025.1 GCA_030609665.1 Methanosarcinaceae archaeon
GAAATTGGCGATACAATTGATGCTTCATTTCCTGAAGCAAATCCGACAAACCTAAAAGTTGTGGGCATTTATAACAGCAGAACACCCATGGATGAAACTCTGGCGTTTACGTCCCTGTCCACAGTCCAGGATTTTCTTGACGTGTCCAACGTTGTAACCACTATTTTAATCCGCGGGGATGACCGTGAGCGTGCACAGGCAATATCAGAGGAGATAGATGCTCTGGGGTATCCTGCTTCAGGCTGGAAGGAAACGAATCCGGAGATAATACAGACACTGAAACTGGAAGGTACAAGCAATGCCATCACATTGGGTCTTATCATAATTATCGCATCTTTCGGAATCGTCAGTACCCTTTTCATGGTGGTCATGGAAAAGACCAAAGAGATAGGCATGCTCATGGCAATGGGAGTGTCAAGAAGAAGCATTATGATGATATTTGTAATGGAAAGCAGCATCCTGGGATTGTTGGGGGGCGTACTTGGCGTGACGCTGGGTGCGGCGTTTGCCATATATATGGGGTCATATGACTATGAGATGGAAGTCATGGCCGGCATCTCATCAATTCCGTTTGTTGTGAGATTGCAGGATGCAGTCATTATCGTGCTGTTCACATTTTTGCTAAATCTCATCGCCGGGATATACCCTGCCAGTCGTGCTTCAAAGCTTAAGCCGGTGGAGGCGATAGGCCGTGAGTGAGGGAGATCACCATGTTTGAGTTGGATGTTGCCACAAGACATATCAAGTCACGTCGCCGGCAGACCTTGTTTTCCATAATTGCAGTATCATTGGCTGTGGGGATAATCATAATCTTCATGTCAATGATGAGCGGTTATACGAGTATATTGATTGACTCAACAACTGAGAACCAGGCTCATATCACGGTCATGCCAAAGGAGGGGGAAGATTACATACACCTCTACCACGGGCTTGAGAACCATATCCATGATCTGGAAGGTGTGGAAGGTGTCTCATCATATTTCCAGGGTGAAGCTGCCCTGCAATACAAGCACAACGCTGAAGGTGTGCTATTGTACGGTATCAATCCCGAAGATGAGAACCGGGTCGTTAACAGGGATAAATATATGCTGGCCGGGGAGTTTGCATCCATTGAAAATCCCGGGAGCCGCATAATCCTGGGTTTTAAACTTGCCAAAAACCTTGATGTAGGCATAGGTGACAGTGTCACAGCCCAGATCCCCGGGGCAGAACCTACCGATTTTACCATTACAGGCATATTCCAGACCGGAACACCGCTTGATGAAACAATGGCATTTGTAAATCTTGGGCGGTTGCAGGATCTCTATGGGTCAGGGGATGTGATTACAGGAATGGGGATAAGGATGTTTGATGCTTATGCTGCCGAAGAGCTGGCTAACGGAATTGACCGGGAGACCGGTTATGATGCTGTAAGCTGGATAGAGCAGAATGCAGAAATACTGACCCTGATGGAGACCTCGGAGAGTATGGTTTTTTTCATTTATATTATCATCTTCTCCATATCAGGTTTTGGTATCGCCAATGTCCTGATTATGATAGTTATGGAAAAGGTGGGTGAGATAGGCATGTTAATGGCTATGGGTACATCCAGACGAAGTATAATGCTGATATTTTTACTGGAAGCGGCAATTTTGGGAATGATGGGGGTTGTTGTCGGTTGTATATTGGGATATGCAGCATCAGCGGCAATTGCATCCATTATCATACCTGTACCTCCCGAGATGTATTTCGGGATGGACCACCTGCCCATAGTAATAGAATTTAAGAATTTCATCTCAGCCAGTGTTTTTGCTATGGTCATTAATATCATAGCCGGAGTATTCCCTGCCAGGCGTGCTTCAAAAATGGACCCCGTGGAGGCGATTTATAGTGTCTGAAAAGTATATGATCCAGATAAAGAACCTGACCAAGATATTCGGCGACGGAGTGGAGATAAAGGCCCTTGACGGTGTGGACCTGAACATTGAACAGGGCGAATTTCTGGCTATTGTCGGTCCGTCCGGTTCCGGCAAGAGTACACTGCTAAACCAGATAGGTATTCTTGATTCCCCTACCGACGGCACGATCCTGTTGGATGGGGTCGACATCACGGAAATGTCTGATAAGCAGCGCTCAATTACAAGGAATAAGCAATTGGGTTTCATATTCCAGTACCATCACCTTTTGCCCGATTTCAATGCTCTTGAAAACGTAATGATGCCGCTGCTGATCAGTGGAGTCAAACGTTCCGAAGCACGAAAGACAGCAAGTAAGGTGCTTGAAGAGGTGGGCCTGGGTGACAGGATGAAACACAGGCCTAACCAGTTATCAGGAGGGCAGAACCAGCGGGTTGCTATTGCACGGGCACTGGTGAATAAACCCAGTATTGTTATCGGGGACGAGCCCACGGGTAATCTTGATTCAAAGTCCAGCGATACTATCTATGAACTGTTGCGAAAGCTCAACCGCGAGCATAAACAAACTTTCATTCTGGTGACCCACGATGAGCGTATGGCAGCCAAAACTGATAGGATAATACGGCTCGTTGATGGGAAGATTTCTGAGGATTCGCACAATGGTGATTGAATTTAATGTGGAAGTAAAAGCAACATCGCAGGCGGCGCATCCCCTTACCACTGACCTATGGCTGTGTTTTAAAAACCGTTCTCATCATTTCTTTCCACAAGTTTTCATTTATGACTCATTCTGTAAATGATGTTGAACCATTGCTTTTTCTTCATGATTTTCGATAATCTTTACTGATGTTGATTGAGAAAACGTGTGCATATATGCATGGTGGATTGTCAATACAATGTCCTGAAATTTTTGATCATCTTCCAGAGGTTTCACTTTTAGACCAATTTTTTGACATTCTTCTAAAGGAATATGACGAGCATGTATTTTAGTATTTTCATGGTTGTTTAATTCCTTCACAATACTATCAGCAATTTCCTTAGCATTTTCTTCATTTTTCAGCATTCCATCAAGTAACCAATTATTTGTCAATTCTGATGATAAATCAATGGCTTTCTTGCAGTCACCCATAAAAGTAGGATGATATTTTCCAACAATCACTTGCCAAAGAGGTATTGTATTTGGATCTTTTGTTATTTCTTTTACTGCTCTTTCAAATTCTTCAAGAACACCATGAGTCGATATACCTGAAAATTGTGGATCAATTGGTCCCAAGCTAGACTGTTTTCCCATTATTATTTCATTGCATGAACAGCATATCATAGTTCCAGCTGACATTGCAAGTTGAGGTACTATTGCTCTAATATCCCCATCAAACATTTTTTTTAAATAGTCAACAATTGATTCTGTAGCAGCTATATCTCCTCCCGGAGTATGCAATATTAAATCAAGGCCCTTACTTCTATCCAACCCATGAATAACTGCCATTAAACCATTTTTATCATCATCATTTATAGAGGTGGTATTAAGTCCAGATTTTTGTAGCCAACCAGAATAATAGGCTATAACATTTCTTCCAGTCATCTCATGTAACTGGTGGAGATATTTTCTTCTTATAAAATCCAAAGCATCTTTTCTATTTGATGTGCTTATTTCTTCAAGGATATCACTCCAACCTGGCATAACATTATCTCCGGTATATTCTAAATCAAAAGATTGTTTTTCTCTCGGTAGCTGAATTACTCGAACTGGAATAGTGCACATCACTATCTTTTACAATAGTACATTTTTCGAACTTCTTAGCAAAATCATTAGGATTTGTATACTTTGGAAAATGTTGAAATGGAATGTTTAACTTTTTATAATATTCTGATATCTCTTTTTGATCCATATTCATCTCCTCTCTTTTATCATATGCACAATAATACCATTTTTAACTGTGTAGTACCAATATGTTACTATTACTACATTTAAAGAGTTATCCCCTTTAACATTTTACCCTTTTGCGATTAATTCGTTTGTTTCTGGGTACATATCTGATGCCTAGGGATGTGTCTCCTCACACCTCTTTGTATAGTTGCGTTATATCCTCTTAAATTCACTCCAAAGTAACCTTTGTCTTTATACGTCACTTCACTTTCCATCGATTGAGCAAACTGATTATCATCAACAAATGCTGTTGTCGTTTTGATTCTCCGAATCAATTCAAAATCCACATCAATTATCTGTACTTTTTTAGCCGGTTTTGTCTGTTCTAAATATCTCGATATACAAAACATTTATCTAAAATAACTTTTAATGTCATTATGGGATTGGGTAAACGGCATGTATTCCAATTTTTTTATGGGAAGGTGAAACTATGCCAAATACAGCAAAAGCGATGGTTGTGTACCTGAGCACATCAGGTAATACAAAAGCGATATCAGATGCAATTGCGAATGGAATTTCAGAGCGAAATGTAGAAGCTACATCAATTAGTTTTTATGATGTAAAATTGGAAGATCTAAAAGCGGCGGATGCCATAGCTGTTGGTTCTTCAACATTCCATTACAAAATATTGCCCCCGATGGAAAAGTTCATTGATGAAGTACTTGCGAATTCAGATGTAAAAGGTAAACTGGCGGCAGCCTTTGGATCTTATGGCTGTAGTGGTGAAGCACCTATCCTAATCGCAGAAAAACTGCGCAATTTGGGTATGAATGTGATTGATCCTGTGTTGAGAATTCAGTACAAGCCAATAGATAGAGACATAAAAGAAGCCGAGAGGCTTGGAATGGATATCGCTGAAAAACTGAAGAATGCGTGAACAGGTTTTATCTATTGCATCCATCATCCAGCAATTATAGAAATTGAAATAAAGTGAGAAATAAAATGCTGGATGTATGGGTAAATATTTCTTTTAAGCCACCAAAACCTAAATATCGATCCAACACCTGGAATATACGATTAAATTGGTCAAATCAACATTTAAGAAACTGAAAGGAGTACACGAACTCCATGAATCTGTCTTTGATCAGCAGAGCATGTTATTGCTTTTCAAAAAAGAACTGAGCAGCTACAGTATTTTTGATTTTATGAAAGTACAGGCCTTCTTTGAAAAAGATTGTAAGGACCTTCCCCCTGTATATAAGGAAAAGTTCAAGAAAAAGATGTTAGAGCATCTTTTTGATAATTTCAAATCAATACTTTCCAATAAGGATTCTAAAAATAAGCCGTTTGATATGGAACAATACCATGAATTCCTGGAACGGTTCGGAACAAAACTGACTGATACACATGAAGTACCCCAAATGGCAGTACTGTACTATTTTAGTGCCATGTACAATATCTTCATTACAAATACACCTCCTCACCCGGAAGGAACACCATTCCCAGGCGGGTTTGCCGTGGAAAAAGTAGGTGAAGAATATTTCTGTCCTGTGAAAGAGAAACAGGAGGATAATGTTGAAGCTATCTGTAAATTCTGTGTAGCAAAGCAGATGAAAATGAAGTGATGTTTTTTGCCTTATTCGGCACAATTTCAAAATCCGATTATTTCAATATTTGCTTCTTCGAAGCACATATCTATGACCTCTTTTGTATTTTCCATTGCTTCATTTCTTAAGATGCCGAATAAATCATGTAACTTTAACCCCATCATGGGATAGTGTCAACGGCGGTCAAGAATTCCCCATTTTCGGCGGTTTAAAATTCCCCACCCCAATCTTTGATGAAAACATCAAAGGTTGTGGAAAATGCTAAAAATGGAGGAATGGTTAATGATAAGAGATTTATATGCACAGGGTTTATTTAATAATGGTGCACTATGATGCACTAAATTTGAAAAAACCAGTTCAAATCATCGTTTTACTTTGGATTCCACAGAATCCACCACACCTTGTATCAAGTTTAAAATTTCACCCAAAAGCGACATTGAATGATGTCCATGTACGGATTTTCTTGCAAGATACCATGTTAAAAACTCTGTATAAAGAATAATCCCGATGAGTGTTGACCAGATAAACAGCAAAATGTGAAAATTGTTGATTGGTACAAGTCCGTCTGCAAGAAGCAGATGTTGGTACGACAAAAATGCGATCGTACTTTTTGGCATGATAAGAACTACAAGCATTGGTACAAAAAGCAGGACAATCATAGCTAGTATAGATGATATATCAATTAGCACGAACAGGACTGCAAGTACAAACAATCCAAAAACCATCAGCGACGCAATTGCAGCAAGTATCTCCATTTCAAATCCTCACAATTCGTGTATTTCCATTTATAATTAATATACTCTAGTTATTAATAAATATGCAGTGATCGGTACGATTGCAATTACGCACATAAGCGTGATGAATGATGAGACCATAAATCCGGCTGCACCCCATCTTGACAGATCCGATTCCGGTGCTTGTGTTGTTGGTGTGGTTGTTGGTGATATTGCAGATGTTTGTTCCAAATATGAGTTTTGTGAATCGGTTGAATACAAATCATCAACATACATGTTTACCGTGTTTGATACGGCGCTGCCGTGATTATCATGACTGTCCACAAAGGATACTTCGACACCGGGCAGGGCAGTATCGCCTGCCTCCCCGGATTGCATGGTATATACAAAATCCTTTCTCTCACCGGCTCCTAAACTGCCGCTCCATTCAGACTCACCGCCTGTAACTTTAACCCCCATCGGAATTGTATCTGAAAAACTGACCTCTGCATCCTCATCACCAATATTTGTGAGAATTATCCTTACATCTGTATTTTCCCCAACGTACAATACATTCCGGCTTAATAATTTTTCAGCAACGACTCTGGCACCATGGACATCAATCACGTTTTGTGACCCGGCGTATTGTGCAACATATGTCTCTCCATCTTTTATCCACTCCACACTTGCAGGAGACAGTGTGAAACTTCCTGTCATCGTGGGCATTGCCTGATATGAAATGAAGGTCGATGAATCCGGATCAAGAATAACCGTCCACTTCAATGATTCTATATCTACCGGCAGGAATGATTCGGGAAGTTCATCATATACATTTACTAATGTCGAAAAATCCGCCATATTGTGAACTGTAAGGTTGATTTGAGCAGTTTCCTGTTTTCCATAGACCATCCTGTTCAGGAATAGTTCGTCCGGCTCTACACTTTTTTCAATAGCAATATACGAACTTACCCTTGTGTCCTTTGTTGTTGAATTTGAATATGTCTCACCCTTATAATCGTAACCTGTAACATCTACATTTATCGTAAAACTTGTACCAAGTGGACTTTTAGGCGGAATGACATTGACCTTAAACGTCTGGCTGAATAAGGGTTCAATAATATAACATTCCTGAGTTGGCTGCTCAACTCTACCATCAGTGACAGTTGTTTTCAAAACAATACCCCTGATAGGCACTGTTCCACTGTTTTTAACAACCACATCGTATTCTATCGGAATATTAGGATCATAGATATCCTGCTCTGTGGTCATCGACAATTCAATGTTTGGCACACCTAGGCGGTATGTCTCCACAAATACCTCTCCCCTTTCCAGATTCAAATAAATCGCTTTTACCATGAATTCATCATTGTATTTTTTGTAAAAACCTGTATTGTATATATCCTGAACAACCGTACCATCTTTCGATATTGCAACTGCAGCACCATCTTCTGAAAAACCAATGATCTTTATTGTATAATCCCCGCTTGTAAGCTCTTCACCACTTACAAGTTTTGTTTTTTCAATATCAGTTATCCAGACACGTTCATACTCCTGCTTGTAAATTTCCAGAAATACTTTTTCATCCTTGATATCCAGCACTTTGATCAATAAGACTTCATCATAAACATATTCATTATTCGCAAGCGAATCAACAAAAAAAGAGTCCATATAGACCTTGTTCCTATAGACAAGAAGTGTTGCGGAAGCCGGTGTTTCAGTCATGTCTATCACATGCACTTTGATGACATGGTCACCTACGTCTGCACGCTCTCCCACACCTATCTCAAAACTACCCTGATATACCCAGATGTTCTCATCCCGAAAATCATAGGCTGCCGTAGCAGGCACTATGCACACAATCGACATGATAATAATTGTAGTGGTGATTATAAAAATAGCGGAGAAGGTGTTCCTTGCAGACATTAGAATTATTTATGTACTGCATACCGTTTAAATGTTGTTGTATTTTTCTGAATGACACATCTATTGAAAATTCAATGTATTATGAGATATCAGTTACCTGTAGACATGAGTAGGCAATGTGAATAATCACCAATAAAAATAAAAACTCAGTGTTTATTATCCCTCTTGACCTACTTTTCGAGTGTTACAAGACACATTTATGCTCTTGCAAAAAAGGAATATATACGAACTCGCACTATATAATTCTATAAATTATATAGAATTAAAAAAGACTTTTCAAACTCTCACTGCACTTGTCACAAAGATCCATGCCTTTGGCATCCACTTCTTCAATCCCGGGTGAAAAACTCATAACACATCCACTATCATCACAATGATGAAGCCCAAACGTGTGTCCAATTTCATGTATAGTCTCTTTTTTAACACGCTCAATAAACATTTGATAATTTGATGCATCATCAATACCATCATTACACCCGCCATCGTTTGCATAGAACTGTGGGTTTAACCTGTGTGTTGAAATTACACATGCTTTCCCATTTAAGAACGCCTGCCCGAATACAAAATCCACACGGAATGCATAAATGTCAACATCTGTAATTGCAATATTCTTTTTACCAGTCCCTTTTTCTGCAATTCTTAAAAAACTTGTAGCACGATATTGATTCCTTGCTTTGTTATGTGCATCTGTGGGTATATCAACAAAATCAAATCTTTCTACGTCATTCTCAAAATAGTTAACAGCTTCGTGAACAGCTTTGAGAATACTGTCATCCTCGATACCTACCGGGATTATGCAAAAAGCGTTAGACAATTAGTCAACCTCAATTTTCTTCGTTTTTAGTTTTTCGAGTACTCTTGCTGACAAGTTTTTTGTACAGCCCTTTTGCCAGTTTACGAGTGAGTATTGGCTGCTTGACATGTTGTTCAACCGTATTCTGTGGACCGGCTGGTCGACGCTGGCCGCCATACATGCCAATTTCCTCATGTAAAAGTTTAAACTCTTCCTGAATCAACATCAAACGCTCTGAGAGACCGTCCATGTTTTGATATTTGTATGGTGTTGCTCCGACATTGCGGTACAGTCCACCGTTACGTGGCATGTCTTTGTCTTTACCGCTGTTGCGGTCGTCCATGGCAGATTCATAATTTGCAATATCTTCCAGTTTTTTGTGCAAACCGAATGGCAGGGTGCCTGATGCATTGTACATGCTCCATGTATAATATGTGACAGCATACAAACCAAGTACCAAGTACATGATCGCAAACATCTGGTTGGTTGATGTCAACAACCCAAACACCATTGTGTATATGGGCAGGATCAAGATCGGTGCAAATACCCACATCCATGCGGATGAATTGTCCCACTGGTTGTATTCATATGTGATCACAACCCACCACATAACAAAAAGCAAAGGGGACAAATAAGGAATGTACCACTGCGGATAATAGATCATGAACATATACACAGCAAGCGTCACATTTAGGATTACCACATACATGAACAAATTGTATACACGTCTCAATGATGCAGATGTTGAAACTTCCTGTGGTTGATAATAACCACCTGTCGAAGGTGCAAATTAAATGATCTTTTTCAGGTCATTTATGCTATAGTTCAATGACTTGATCTGGCTTGAAACACTGTCATAACCAACCTGTACCTCTGCAATATCCCTGAGCACAGGCTCAAAACGATCGTAAATGATCTCCTCGAACATATTGTCAACAATTCGCTCAAGATACGTGTTCTTACGGATAAACCTGACAGCTCCGTATACAAGGATGGCACCTGCAAATATGTGAGTAACTTCACGTATGAAGATTAATGAATCAAACTTATCTGTAAAAACGTATGTTATCTGGAAAATCGATGAGATGAGGTAAAATAAACCTACGGTCAGTAAGACCACTATCGCAATCTTATCAAGCCCGGACATATAGCTTCTGCTATATTCTGCGCTCGTGTTTGTAATTGCTACTCTACCATTAGATTCCACGATCTTTCTATCTGAAGTGGCCTTGTTCTTTGTATTATTTGCCATGGTACCCTATAGTCAGGGCAACTTTTACAAAAGTCCCATCCAATTGTTGATAGTTGCTACCATATGATATAGCATATACTAATACTATAAAATATAGCACTGTTTATATTATAAACTTTCGTGTGGAAATCAATTCACCATCATGTATTGCAGTCATATTTCAATCAGAATATATCTTCACTCCAATCAAATGACCCAGGGTTGTATTTTAGCAGCACATCCTTGTCGTCACCACACAACAACGCTCTAATGATCTCATCCACATCCTTTGCGACCTCTTCAACTGTCGCTTCAGTCGTGTCGATCTCAAATACCTTTTCACACCACTCTACCGATTCAACAAGGATCACATCCAGTGCTTCAGCCTCAACATTTTCCGACACCTTAGCCTGTGAGTAATTCCTGCGCGATAACCGCTCCCGAAGTTTATCAGGAGATGCCCGAAGCACGATTACAATGTCTGCAATATAATGTGAGAGATGGCTGTCAAGTATTGTTACTGCATCACTTTCATCCACCAGTTCAGACACACGCGCAGAAACCTTATCCATATCCGCAACAAGCGTATCCCGCACCTCATCCACTTCTGAATACAGGCGCTCCTCCTTTATTAGTTCATTAAGATGGATCACCTTGTATCCACAACGCGCTTTTAGCAGATCGCTAACAGAGGATTTTCCTGTTCCGGGAGTTCCGGTAAGTCCGATTAACATAATCCAAGAATAGAACTCTTGCCAGTTAATTCTTATGCATCCTCGTGCATTCTGCCTGCAATTGCGAGAAAATTTTCAATGAACTTTAAACCATCAGGTGTGAGCACAGACTCTGGATGGAACTGTACACCATATATTGGATATTCCCTGTGTTTGACACCCATGATGATACCATCATCTGTTTTTGCAGTTATCTCAAGCTCAGATGAAAGTTTTCCGGTTGCAAGTGAATGGTACCGCCCTCCGGTGAATGGGTTTGGAATGCCATCAAAAAGATTGGATTCGTCATGGGTTATCTGCGAAGTCTTACCGTGTACCGGACCACCCTTTGCGTGAGTGATCGTACCTCCAAATGCAGTGTTTATCGCCTGATGACCAAGACATACCCCAAGTATGGGAACAGATGAACCAAAATCACGAATGATGTCAATACACGTTCCAATATCCCTTGGATTTTGTGGGTTTCCGGGACCGGGTGACACAACAATTGCATCAGGGTTAATGGCTTTCACCTCCTCGATCGAAATTGTATTCGGCACGACAACTGTATCCGGCTCAAACATGGAGACATAATCCACAAGGTTCCATACGAATGAATCCCTGTTGTTGATGAACAGTACTTTCATTTTCCACCCCCAATCGCACTGATCATTGCTGCCATCTTGCGCTCTGTCTCTTCATACTCATATGTGGGATCAGAATCCGCAACAATTCCTGCACCTGCCTGGATATATGCTGTATCGCCTTTTACGATCACTGTCCTGATAACGATTGCAAAATCGGCATCACCATTCCACGAATAATATCCGACACCTCCGCCATATACCCCGCGCGCATCGGGTTCGAGGTCATTGATTATCTCCATCGCACGTATTTTTGGCGCGCCTGACAATGTACCCGCAGGGAATATCGCGCGAGTCGCATCGAACTGGTCGCATTCATCACGAAGGGTACCGCATACCGTGCTTTCGATGTGCTGTACATGTGAGTATTTCACGACTGACATGAAATCATCGACCTTGACAGTGCCGCTTTGTGCCACCATTCTCACATCATTCCGTCCAAGGTCCACAAGCATGACATGTTCTGCACGTTCCTTTTCATCAGCCAGCATTTTTGAGGAATAAATATAATCCTCATTTTCGCTTTTCCCGCGCGGGCATGTTCCTGCAATAGGGTTTGTGATCAGCGTGCGGTTGTGCACTGTCATGAGCGTTTCAGGACTCGCACCAACAATGCTCAAGTCCCCAAACTTGAAAATGTACATGTATGGACTCGGGTTGATCTTTCGCAGGGTACGATACAGTTCAAGAGGTGTCTGTTCCATCTTGACCAAGTACCTGCGTGAAAGTACAACCTGAAAAATATCGCCATCGATAATGTGTTGTTTTGCAGTCAGGACTGCATTTTCAAATGCTTCTTTTGTTATATTGCATACAGGTTTTGATCTTAGGACTCTTGGTTGTGGTACTTCTTCAGTATCTTTTACCTTGTCCGATCGATCCAGACGCTCATACAATACCTGTGCATCCGAAATCGCCTGGTCATACACATCCTTCGGATCAGATTGCTCTGTCACAAAAGGCGTGACAACGATGTGAGTTTCGCCTGTCAGGTGATCAAAAACGAACGTCTTTGTGGTGAGCGCAAACTGCATATCAGGAATGCCCGATTCAAGTTCCTTTTCGATATCCAACCAGCAGTCATACACAATATCATAACCATTGTACCCGATCGCACCGCCAAGGAATGTCTGCCTGTCAAACCTTTTTTGGTTAAGGAGATGCGTGCCGTTCGCAGTTGGAAATACTGCACGAAAAGCATCCAATACATCAGTTCCTTCATTGATACGGGTACGGAGTACACCGGGCTCGTTTGATTCGACTGTGCATGACGATTCAAGTCGTGATCGAATGTAATCCACAAGTTTAGAGTCAATTGAATAGTTCAAGGTCAGATCGCGGTCTTTTATGGTCACTGTCAGATCAGGATCAGACCCCACGAAAGAGAATCGAGCATGTCGTTTTTCCTTTTCCACCGATTCAAGCATGTATGAGCAGTTGGCATTTTGCAGGGTCGTGTACAGTTGTAGGGGCGAGCATTCAGTGCTGACCTTTGCCATCAACTGCACCAATGCAGGAGCACCTGCTTCCTTGACCATACTTACAAACTCTTCTTTATTAAGATCAAATGATATATCGAACACCATTAATCACACCTCGCCTCACGTATAAATCTGCAAATCTTTTTTTCATCTTTCATGCCATTGGTCTCAATTCCTGATGC
>JAUWBW010000076.1 GCA_030609665.1 Methanosarcinaceae archaeon
ATATCCCTGAGTTCTTTGACATCAAGGTGCGCGCATGTTTCGCATTTGCATGGAAGTTCTGCGAGTGCATCGAGATAGAACCTGCCGGATGTTGTAAGATAGATGTCATTGTATGCCGCCACTACCGCGCGCGTGTCATCAACAATGTCGATACCCAGGTACACGAGCATTTCCGCGTTTTCCGGTATGCAAAGGTTGGGCGCATACACAGCAGTATCTGCAGGTACACTGTTTTTCAGTTCAAGCAAGGTATTGAAAAAACGCCTTGAATTGTTCTCAAGACTTCCGGCTCCTTCCATCACGTACAGGTCGCTTTTCCTGACCTCCTGCCCTGCATGGAATGTAGTCCCAACGGCACCACTGGTTGTAATCATAAGATCAAGGGCATCAGCGGCTTTTATTGCCACGTCATCGGGTGCGGCAAGCGGGAACGACTGATGTGGGAGAATGATCAGCGTATCATCGCCAACCTTCGCACGTATCTCTTCAAGATGTTTCTGTGCATTTTCTTTTGACCCCAAACTCCAGAGCGAACCCGCATCAAGTATCGGGTTGTTTCCTTCTTTCCATTGTTTGAGTTTGTCTGTCTCGATGATGTGCGGGGTGCGTATCGGTGTTCCAAGCAATAGTTTTCCTATTCTTGCGGCGCCGTCGCGTTGTTGTACTTCAAAATACCTTGTCATTGGGTGTAGATTCTCCTACGTAGATGTAAATGTTTGGCTAAGATCACCCGCAAACTTTAAGCATATCATCACGTCTCAAAAGAATTGAGGATAAATGAATTTGATAAAAACAATGCAGGAGATTGTTGGAATTGACAGGGCAACAGATGCACCCGTGCAGTTATACTGTTATTCTTCAGATGCATCACAGATCCGTGGCACTCCTGACTGCGTTGTGCGCCCGCAAGATACTGAACAGGTTTCACGGATAATGCGGTTTGCGAACGAACATGATATTCCGGTAACAGCACGTGGTGCAGGCACAGGTCTTGCAGGCGGGGCTGTCGCACTTGAGGGAGGGATCGTTCTTGACCTTTCAGGCATGGATCGGATAGTTGATATTGATATCAATAACCTGCAGGTTGCGGTTGAGCCAGGGATTATACATTCAAAACTCAATGAAGCGCTAGAGGCGGAAGGTTTTTTCTTCCCGCCTGACCCGGGAAGTTCGGATATGTGCACGATAGGGGGACTGATCGCAAACAATGGGAGCGGGATGCGTTCTGTGAAATACGGGACCACAAAAAGTTATGTGCTTGACCTTGAGGTTGTCATGGCAGACGGCAGTGTGATCCATACAGGTTCAAAAACATTAAAATCATCCGCAGGATATGAGCTGACGCGGCTTATGGTGGGTTCTGAAGGTACGCTTGGCGTGATCACAAAGGCGGTGCTCAAGATCCTTCCGCTTCCAAAAGCGCGGACTGTTGTTCTGGCATCATTTGAAACTCCTGAACTTGCAGGTGAGGCTGTGGTTAAGACGCTTTCGGCAGGTGTGATACCGTCTGCATGTGAGATACTTGACAGGACAACTGTCGAGGTGTTGAATGCTTATAATCCCAATATTTCAATTCCGAATGCCGGTGCGACGATTTTGTTTGAGTTGGATGGAACACAGAGTTCTGTTGTGGAAGAATCGGAAACAGTTGAGTCAGTATGCAATCCTCTGGCATCAGGTATTCGAATTGCGGCAGACAGGGATGAGATGGAAGAAATATGGTCGGCGCGCATGTTGGTTGGTGCGGCAATTTCAAGGATCGATCCAAACAGGACGCGGGTTTATGTTGGGGAGGATATTGGTGTACCGATAAAAGAAATTCCGAGGATGCTTAAATTGGTGCAGTCCATCTCAGATGAATTTGACCTGCCAATCATGACGTATGGGCATATCGGGGACGGTAACCTGCATACGGGCATGTGTATCGATATGCTGGATAATGAGCAGTGGGAGAGATTGAATCTTGCTGCGGATAAAATTCACAAAACTGCTATCATGCTTGGTGGAACTGTGAGTGCAGAGCATGGTATAGGCAGCGCTCGGTCTGAGTATATGAGGCTTGAGCGCGGAGGTGCTTTGGATGTGATGATCCTTATCAAGCGCGCACTTGATCCCAAAGGGATATTGAATCCCGGGAAGTTGGGAGTGTGAGGTATGCTTGATGTTGATCTGAGGTCGGTTCTAAAATGCGTCAGGTGCGGTGCATGCCGCTCGGTCTGTCCTGTTCTGGAGGAGGTTGGATGGGAGTCGGCTGGTGCGCGCGGGCGTATGCTTGTTGCACATGGTATCTTGCAGGGGCTTGATGTTGATGATGATGTGCTTGAGAGTATCAACACCTGCATGACGTGCGGGATGTGCAAACAGATGTGTCCGGCAGGTGCGAATCCGATCTCTGTTATTGAGAATACCCGTCACAGGCTTGTGATGAATGGTAATATGACCGAGGCGCAGGCGAAACTCCATGAAAGGATTAACGGGACCGGTAATTCGCTTGGTGAGGTGTCGGACAGGCGCGCGTGGCTTGGTAAGTATGCGGGATCGATAAAGGAGACTGCGGAATATGTGTATTTCGTGGGGTGCCTTGGAGCATATCGTTATCCTGAATCATTGATCGCGATTTTTGATGTTCTAAGTCATTTTGATGTTACTATAATGCCTGATGAGGTGTGTTGCGGTTCACCTCTTATTAGAACAGGTTTTGATGCTGACAAGATGATTGCGCACAATTTGGAACAGATTCGGAAGGTGGGAGCGCATACTATCATCACGAGTTGTGCAGGATGTCACAATACCCTGACAGAGAGTTATTCTGATGAGTTCGAGGTGGTTCATGTGTCTGAGTTTTTGGCGGAACGCCTGTCTGAGATGGAACTTAAGCGTCTTGACCTTACTGTAACGTATCATGATGCATGCCATCTTGGACGATGGAGGGGAGTATTCGATGCGCCGCGAAAGGTGATCGAGGCTGTATGCGATCTTAAGGAGATGAAGACGAACCGCGAGAATGCGAGGTGTTGCGGTGGTGGCGGTGGTGTGCGTACAGGATACTCTGACCTGTCACTTGCACTTGCAAAAAAGAGGCTGGAGGAAGTTCCTGATGGGATTGATTATCTTATTACATCGTGTCCGCTTTGTACCAAGAATTTGATCGAAGGCGGGAGTGATACGGATGTTATTGATCTGGTGGAACTTGTTCGGCTTGCGATGGAGTGATGTGGGGAATTGTATTTTTGGTATGTTGGCATCTATTAAGTCTGCAATACCAAGTTCGTCAAACGTTCTGCTAACTAATCCTAAATGAGATAGTGATGTTGGTGTTATATTCATGCAGTTGTCATCCCCTCAGATGAGTTTACTGATGAAATGGGCGAAGTTGATCAAAAAGATTCACTTTTGGGATTTACTTGCGGAAAGTACGCTTAACAGAATCTCCATGTTTTAACCGCAAATCATGGACTCACATATAAACCTTTAATATAGATGAATGCGTATAAGTGCAAGTATTGTTAATTACTAAAAAATAGGTTCTAGCGAAGTAAAAGGAACATTTCTTTAACACCATTTTGACACAATCGTTTAATGGATATTTTGAAGATTTGAAAAGATGAAATCAAGGAATTATGGTTTAATTAATGTTAGAATTATAGTCGCAATCACATTTATAATATTTTCACGGAGAAAGATCACAAATGAGTGACAAACAAGCTTACGATGCAACGCGTATTCAGGTCCTTGAAGGTCTTGAGGCTGTACGCAAGCGTCCAAGTATGTATATTGGTAATGTCGACAACAGGGGACTTCATCATCTGGTGTATGAAGTAGTCGATAACAGTATCGATGAAGCACTTGCCGGATATTGTAACTCTATCGATGTAGTCATGAATGCCGATGGCAGTGTGATGGTCGAGGATGACGGCAGGGGAATCCCTGTGGATACACATTCAAAATACAACAAATCCGCACTTGAAGTAGTCATGACGATCCTCCACGCAGGCGGTAAATTTGACAAGGGCAGTTACAAAGTGTCTGGTGGATTGCATGGTGTTGGTATCTCTGTTGTAAATGCGCTCTCTGAATGGATGACAGTAGAGGTCAAACGTGATGGCAAATTGTATTACCAAAAATACCTGCGCGGGGTTCCTGAAGAAGAAGTTACTGTAGTCGGTGATGCGATCGGTACAGGAACCAAATGTACTTTCAGACCCGATGCAAGGATATTCGAGACTACCACTTTCAAGTATGAGACACTCACTACAAGACTTCGTGAACTCGCTTTTTTGAACCGTGGAATTAAGATCACCCTGTCGGATGACAGAACACCGGACGGTGAACACGAGGTATTTGAGTACAGCGGCGGAATTGTGTCATTTGTAGATTACCTTAACCAAAACCGGACACCCCTTCATGACAAACCGATCTATTTTGAAAGGGAAAAAGAAGGCACATCTGTTGAGATCGCAATGCAGTACACTGACAGTTATTCGGAGTACGTCTATTCTTTTGCCAACAACATAAACACGCATGAGGGCGGAACGCACGTTGTTGGTTTTAAGACCGCGCTCACACGTGTTGCAAACGATTACATTAAGCGAAACAATCTCGAAAAAGGTGATGTCAAACTTTCAGGCGATGACATCCGTGAAGGGCTTACGGGCATCATCAGTGTAAAATTGATGGAACCGCAATTCGAGGGACAGACAAAGACCAAACTCGGCAACAGTGATGTGAAAGGTATTGTGGAATCGATGGTATCCGAGGGACTTGGTGAGTTCCTTGAAGAGAACCCGAAAGTCGCAAATGCGATACTCCAAAAAGCACTCAATGCAAAACGTGCAAGGGAAGCCGCCAAAAAGGCACGCGAACTCACACGCAGGAAAAGTGCGCTTGATATCGGAACACTGCCCGGAAAACTTGCAGATTGTTCAGAGAAGGACCCATCGCTTTGCGAGGTATATCTTGTAGAAGGAGATTCTGCAGGCGGTTCTGCAAAGCAGGGACGTGACCGTAATATTCAGGCGATATTGCCATTTCGGGGCAAGATCATAAATGTGGAAAAAGCACGTCTTGCAAAGGTTTTGAAGAACAACGAGATATTGTCTTTTATTACTGCTATTGGCACCGGTATCGGTGATGAAATGGATGTATCAAAGGCAAGGTATCACAGGATCATAATCATGACCGATGCCGATGTGGACGGTGCGCATATCAGGACGCTCATCATGACGTTTATCTTCAGGTATATGAGACCCCTGATCGATTGCGGATATATCTATATTGCACAGCCTCCGCTCTACCGTTTAAAGAAGGGAAAGGCAGAGCATTATGTGTATTCAGATGATGAAATGAAAAATAAACTGAAAGAAGTGGGCGAGAAAGGAACAATGGTCCAACGATACAAGGGTCTTGGAGAAATGAATCCTGAACAATTGTGGGAGACTACTATGAACCCGGACACAAGGACACTTCTGCAGGTCACTATGGAAGATGCATTTGCAGCAGATGAAATGTTTACTGTCTTGATGGGCGATCAGGTCGAACCAAGACGCAAGTTCATTGAAACGCATGCAAAAGATGTTGTTAATCTGGATGTGTGAGGTGAGAAAAGATGGCAGATGATAACGATATTAATGCTAACGATGAAACATTAGATACACAACCAGATGAAGAACAACAAACATTCGATCTCCAGACAACAGATACGGGAGAAAAAGTAATACCTGTATTGATCGAAGATGAGATGAAGAACTCATACATCGATTACGCGATGAGTGTGATCATCGGACGTGCACTTCCCGATGCAAGGGACGGATTGAAACCTGTACATCGCAGAGTCCTGTATTCCATGAAGGAATCGGGCATCACATTTGAGAAGGCTTACAAAAAATCCGCACGTGTAGTGGGAGACGTTATGGGTAAATATCACCCACACGGCGATGCGGCTGTTTATGATACAATTGTCAGGATGGTACAGGATTTCTCATTGAGGCATCCACTAATTGACGGTCAGGGCAATTTCGGATCCATTGATGGTGATTCCGCAGCAGCAATGCGATATACCGAAGTCCGCATGGACAAGATATCGAATGAGATGCTTGCGGATATTGATAAGGAGACTGTTCCATTCCAGCCTAACTATGACGGGTCACTTAAAGAACCTAAAGTGCTTCCGGCAAAACTTCCAAACCTTTTGATCAACGGTTCAACGGGTATTGCTGTCGGAATGGCCACCAACATGGCACCGCATAATTTAGGCGAAGTTGTTGACGCTACCTTAATGTTGATCGATGATCCTGATGTGACGATCCCTGAACTTTCGACTGTTATCAAGGGACCTGATTTCCCAACCGCTGCGACGATACTTGGTACACAGGGTATCAAGAATGCGTATGAGACGGGGCGTGGAAAGATACGATTGCGGGCAGTTTCCACAATCGAGGAAATGAAGCACGATAAACACAGGATAATTGTTACGGAACTTCCATATCAGGTCAACAAGGCAAGACTTATCGAGAGTATTGCTGCACTGGTTCGCGAAAAGAAGATCATCGGAGTTTCCGATATCCGTGATGAGTCAGACCGCGATGGGATCCGTGTTGTGATCGAACTTACACGTACTACCAATCCGAATGTTGTATTGAACCAGTTACACAAGCATACCTCGATGGAAACCACATTCGGTATTATTAATCTCGCTCTGGTTGATAATGTGCCAAGGGTACTGAACCTTCGTGAGATATTACAGATATATCTGCAGCACAGGATCGATATCATCCTTAAGCGCAGCCAGTTCGACCTGAATAAGGCAGAGGCAAGGGCACATATCTTAAATGGTTTGAAGATCGCACTTGATCATATCGATGAGGTCATTGCACTCATCCGTGCTTCAAGGACTGCTGATGAGGCAAAGGCAGGTCTTATCGAGAAGTTCGGGCTGGATGAGTTGCAGGCAAAAGCAATCCTTGAAATGCGCTTGCAGCGTTTGACCGGACTTGAGAGACAGAAGATCGATGATGAATTTGATGAACTGATCAAAGTTATCGCAGAGTTGAAAGATATCATTGCAAGCGATCCTAGAAAGTATGAGATCATCAGGGAAGAACTTACTGAACTTCGCGACAAGTTCGCGGATGCCAGAAGGTCAACGATCAAGATATCCCACGATGATGTTACCGATGAAGACCTTATTCCTGTAGAAGAGGTTGCGGTTACTGTGACAAACAGTGGTTACATCAAGCGATTGCCTGTTGATACGTACAAGCAACAGCACCGTGGTGGCAAGGGTGTTATTGGAATGGACACTAAAGAGGAAGACTTTGTCGAAGACATCTTTATTGCATCCACTCATGATTATTTGCTCTGTTTCACGAACAAGGGTAGGATACACTGGAGAAAGGTGTATGCTATTCCGTCTGCGAGCAGACAATCACGCGGAAAGGCGATCGTGAACTTCCTCGAACTTGGTGAGGATGAATCGGTTACCGCGATGATCCCTGTGAGCAAGTTTGAGAATGACAAGTACTTGTTAATGGGTACAAAGTCAGGTACTGTGAAGAAGAGTGCACTCTCTGATTTCAGTAATCCGAGAAAGGGCGGAATTATTGCAGTCACTTTGCTGGATGATGATGAACTTGTAAATGTCATCATGACAGACGGCTCAAGAGACGTTGTTATGGTATCCAGACACGGCAAAGCCATTCGATTCGCTGAATCCGATGTGCGCCCGATGGGCAGAAGTGCTCGCGGGGTTCGCGGTATGCGGCTTGAAGAGGGTGATGCGGTTGTCAGTATGGATATTGTGGACGATAATGCCACCCTTTTGACAATTACCGAGAACGGATTTGGAAAGCGTACCGAGTTTGGAGAATACCGTACAATGCACAGGGGCGGACGTGGTGTTATTACGATCGTTACCAGCCTTCGTAACGGTCCTGTGGTGAATGTCAAGGCTGTCGTGAGTGATGATGAGGTTATGCTCACCAGTTCCGACGGTATAATCATACGAATACCTGTCAAGGATATTCGTGTGCAGGGCAGGAACACACAGGGTGTTAAGATCATGAACATAAAATCCGGTGATGCGGTCGTTGGGGTCGCGAGGATCAAGCCGGAGAACGATGATGAATAAGGATGAAGGTCGAGATGGTTG
>JAUWBW010000113.1 GCA_030609665.1 Methanosarcinaceae archaeon
TCCTGAATTAAATCAAAGGTATCCTTATTGGTGCTGATGCCAATTAGAATCCTGATTTTCTCAGTTTTCTCTAAGGACTTGTAAAGGGAATGAAATCCACTCGTATAGAAATACCCCACCAAACAATCAAAGAACTGAGAATGTTTTATCAGGACAGCAAACCTATCTACCAACTTGTTGTTTTCCTCATTTGTTATAAATGTTAAATCAGTAGTCATGGAGATTATCTTCCTTTTTTTACTATAATATAATTCATATATGTATAAAGTAACTACTTAAATGAATTTCCTATTTGTTTTTAATTTCTTTTTACAGATGTTGTTAAATTAATTCTATAGATACATCCATACTTCACAATGTCAATCAAAACCTTTTATTACAAAAAGAAACCTCAAGAACTACAACTTTTAACATGTGAAAATATTTGCCGCACACAAATATTCAATCATTTACCATAAAACCGGAGTAATCAATGCATCTCATAATCGCAGAAAAACATATTGCAGCCAAGCGAATTGCAGCCATTCTTGCACCAAAGAAGCCAAAACAGGTGCGTGTTAGCGGAGTGGATACCTATGAATATGGCACTGATGCTGACAAAACGATATCTATGGGACTCAGCGGACATATTGTTGGTGTCGATTTTCCAAAAACATACAACAATTGGCAGAAAGTTGATGCAAGACTGCTCATCGATGCCGAGATAATTTCTACACCGACACACGTAAAGATCGTATCTGCCCTCAAAAAACTTGGCAAGAATGCCACAAAGATCACGATTGCCACTGACTACGACCGGGAAGGAGAACTTATCGGTGCTGAGGCACTATACATCATAAAGAAAATTAACCCTGATGTTCCGTTCGACCGTGTGCACTACAGTGCGATCACACCAAAAGCGATCAATGATGCTTTCTCAAACCCGACAACGGTTGATTTTAATCTTGCAGATGCAGGTCATTCGAGGCAGGTCATTGACCTGATATGGGGCGCCGCACTTACCCGCTATGTCTCCATCTCAGCAGGACGGCTTGGAAGGATGTTCCTGTCGGTAGGCAGGGTACAGTCACCAACACTTGCACTTATAGTAGATAGGGAAAAAGAGCGGGATGCTTTTATTCCGGAACCATACTGGGAAATATTTGCAACACTTTCAGACCAAAATAAAGAAACATTCCTTACCCAGCACAAAACAAAAAGATTCCTGGATAAGCAGGAAGCCGATTCAGTACTTGCAAAAATCGGCATTGCCAAAAACGCAATCGTGTCAAGCGTTGTGAAATCAAAGAAGATGGACAAAGTTCCAACGCCGTTCAATACAACTGAATTTATCACCGCGGCAAGTTCGATCGGACTTTCCCCCGCAAACGCAATGAGACTTGCCGAATCACTCTATACCGCCGGTTTCATCTCATATCCGAGAACCGATAACACTGTGTATCCGGAATCGGTTGACATGCGCACACATATTGAACTGTTCAAAGTGGGAGGGGCATTTAAGCAGTATGCAGAGCAACTTCTCAAAAAGACAGAACTCGTCCCGACGCGCGGTAAAAAAGAAACGACCGACCATCCTCCAATATTCCCTGCCTCACTTGCAAAGAAATCCGAACTAAAGGATGATGAATGGAAAGTCTATGAGCTGATCGTAAGACGGTTCTTTGCGACCTTTGCAGATCAGGCAGAATGGGAGACCATGCGTGTAAAATTTGACATCAATGATGAAGAATTCAATGTCAGTGGTGCGCGTCTGATAGTTCCGGGATGGAGATGGTATTATCCATACAATGCACCGGAAGACAGACTTTTGCCAGTGTTGCAAGAGGGAGATATATTAGCTGTTGATAAGACGGAGATCGTCGATAAAGAGACAAATCCCCCTTCAAGATATGGACAGGGGCGTCTGATACGCATCATGGAGGAACTCGGACTTGGTACAAAAGCCACTCGCCATGATATCATAAGCAAGTTATACTCAAGAGCATACGTTCACGGAAACCCGCTTCAACCTACCAAAACCGCATATGCGGTCGTTGAAGCACTTGAGGAGTATGCCGCAACTATCACAAAACCTGATATGACCAGCAAACTCGAAGAAGATATGGACAAGATCGCAGAGGGGGATATCAAGGAAGATGATGTGGTTCAGGAATCCAGGGAAATGCTTGATTCTGTCTTTGAAGACCTTGAAAAGAACAAGGAGGATATTTCCGAGTCGCTACGTACCGGACTGAGAGAAGATAAGGTCGTTGGCACCTGTCAAAAGTGCGGATCACAACTGATGGTTCGCAGGTCAAAACGAGGCTCACGCTTTATCGGATGCGAAGGGTATCCGGATTGCAATTTCTCACTTCCGCTTCCAAAGAGCGGACAGGTCATTGTAACTGACAAACTGTGTGAAGAACACGGCCTTTACCACATACGTATCATAACTCCGGGAAGGCGTCCATGGAACCTCGGATGTCCGAATTGTAATTTCATTGAATGGCAGGCATCACAAGAAGCCGAAAAAGCCAAACGACCAAAGACGCCACGTCCAAAAAGTATCACTGACATTGCAGGTGTCGGTAAAATTACAGCACAAAAACTGGCAGATGCCGACATTGTGAAAGTAGATGATCTGGTTGAGGCAGATGCATTTGAATTATCAAAAACGGTTGGCATCAGTGTTAAGAAGATCAAAGGCTGGCAGGATGCTGCTTTGTAATTAGAACTATAATTATACCCGTAACTATAACTATATCCATATTTTTAATTTTGGAGATTGTAACCATGAAACTTCAATTCAAAGGCGGATGTCAGGAAGTCGGACGATCGGCAGTCCTACTGGACGATAAGATATTGATCGACTACGGGATGAAGCCGGGAGAGTCTCCGCTTTATCCACTGAACGGAATGCGTCCAAAAACCGTATTGGTTTCACACGGTCACCTTGACCACTGCGGTGCGGTTCCAAACCTTATGGACCTTGATCCTGAAATATACATGACACCTCCAACTGCCGATTTTGCCCAGATGCTTGCTAAGGATACGCTCAAGATCGCACAGGCTAATGGTGTTTATGCACCTTACAACAGCGAAGACCTGCATAAGTTCGTGCAGAGGACAACGGCAGTCGATACGGGTGTTGAATTCACGACACAAGGCTACAAGGTTGAGTTCTACGATGCCGGTCATATTCCAGGGGCGGCTTCGATCCGTATTGAATCAAAAAGCGGTGAGAGCTTGTTCTATACCGGGGATATCAGTACAAATAATACAAGATTGGTGTCCGGTGCGGGAGATTTTCCAACCGCCGATACACTTGTGATCGAAAGTACATATTTTGGTGAGGAACATCCTGCAAGAAAAGAAGTTGAGTCCGCATTCATGGATTCGCTCCATGAAACGCTTGACATCGGCGGGACTGTTATAATTCCTGCATTTGCGATCGGTCGAACGCAGGAAATACTGATGTTATTGGATGCGCATGGTATTCATCCTTATGTTGATGGAATGGGGTCTCTGGCATACAAACTGATGATGCAGCATCCCGATTATTTGCGAAATCACACGCACCTTAAAAAAGCGTACAAGAACGCGTCTATTGTAAGAGGTCGAAAACGGGAGTCTGTACCTCTTGATTCTTCGGTTATCATCACAACAGCGGGGATGCTGAACGGTGGGCCTGTACTTCATTATATCAATAAGTTGTATAATGATCCAAAGTCGAAGATCATGCTGTCGGGATATCAGGTCGAAGGCACGAACGGCAGAATGGCTGTTGAAACTGGTATTATCGATAATGACGGGGTCATCCAGCAGCTTCGTACAAAAATCGAACAGTACGATTTCTCGGCTCATTGTGATGACAGGGAGCTAAAAGATATTGTAAAAGAATTCTGCGACATGGGGACCGAAAATGTCTTTGTGATGCACGGGGACAATACGGAAATGTTTGCGGAATGGATCACGCAAGAGATTGGTGTGGAAGCGCATGCACCTGCCAATGGTGATGAGTTTATTCTGTGATGGTCTTGTTGTGACTTACAATGAGATATAGATCAAAGTATAGATACTAATTTCTGCTTTTTTAAGCGCATAAATCAAGTTTGTTGAAAATGTCCAGTTCTGCTTATGCCCGTGTCTCATCAAACTTGACTTTCAAAGATGTGGTAAAAACAATATCAAACACCCCAATCAATGTATGACCTATCAAAACATAAACCCTATTGCCATCGATTTGCTTAATCTTGTATGAATTTTCCCATATTTGGGTAGTAACTCCATGAGGGATGACGGTGCAGAGGGTATAAAGGAAACGGTAAAAAACAAGTACATTTGATGTGGTTGATTTTTTAGAGAATCGGTCTTAACTGAATCAATTGGTCAATTGTTGTGCGAAATATTAATATCGCATCACTTCGATTGAAACAATCATGATTTTACAAGATCTGCTTGACATTAAAGAAGAGATATATCTTGTCGAGCCCGGTTATTATTCTCAAAAGACCATAGTGACTACGATATCGTATCTTGAGGACATTCAAGATGTTGTTGGGGATTACAATTTCAGGACTATCCGGATAACAGATGGTACAAAAACCACGGGACTCGCCATATTCAATGAAAAGACTGAAGAAGTTCCAGTTGACTTTTGGTCGATATTTACATCTTCTATAGCAAACCAATCGACAGGGGAGTTTGGATCACTTGCGGATTCAATATTAAGCACCAACCAACCTGAGCGGGTGGTCGAGGTTGCGGGCGATGTAATGCATGAGGCATTGATCGAATATTATTCACTTTTACTGGTAAATCGTGGAACATGCAATGAATGCACGATGCCCCTTGAATCATATGAAAGGGCATACGCAAAGGACAGGTTAGATCGCCTGTCTGAACTGTTGGAAAAACTGGCACAGAATGGCATCTCAATTGATGGCGATGTGCTGGAAATATGTTGTGGCAACGGGATGTCAACAATCGCTTTACATGAATTGGGTATTGATCCTACAACCATTGAATATGAAAAGTGTACTGTATGTCAGGGTCTTGCGCACGGTGTGCTAAATCCAAAAAAAACTCTTGTAATGGATGCGACAATGCTTTCCAATTTCTTTGAACAGGGGCGTTTTGACTGTGTGGTTGGTTTTATGCTTGGCACGATCTATGAGTTCAACAAGGATTTGTGGGCTCGCATGATGTTCGAATCTGCCAAGGTGGCAAAGGACGGCGCACTTATGCTGTTTACCGTGAATGGCAGATCCGAGATGGATATTTTGGAGTTGGCACTGCACATGGCAGGAATTGAAGGCGAGGTTATGGATAATACTGACGAGTTTGGTATTTATGACCAGTGGGTGTTTATCGGGAGAAAAGGTAAAAAATGACTACAAGAGAATTGGATGTAATTCTGACAATACGGCCGAAATTGAATGATCTTGGGATTGTCGGAAAAGTTCAGCAACTTACAACAATTTAATACACAGTCGTTTTTTAAAATTCCCTTTGACATAATATCTGATACTATTCAACACAAAACTCCAGACAAACCACTTTCATTCACAGTCCAACCGTCTATGAAAAACTCATATCAGAAAACCACATCCTTTACCAAATAAACAAACTCATTGATTTTTCCTTCGTAAATATAGCATGCAGTGACTTCTATTCACTTGACAAAGGTAGGCCTGTAAAAAACACCCCTGAAATGATGTTCCGATCAGCAATAGTCCAGTATCTCAATGGCTATTCAGATAGACAAATGGAACAATCCGCCAGATATGACATTATAACAAAATGGTTTCATGGAATGGCAGGTCTTTGTGCTTAAAACGCTTGTTTGTGGGGCTATAGGGTATTGATACCCCATTTTTATTTTTTGAAGGTAGTGTAAAACAATCCGACGCGTAGCGTATCTGCGTTACCTGCTACCCATCGGGTGGCAGGCACTCAACTGCGGTAGCAGATGAGTGTATTTGCGTTCATCGACGGTTCATTTTCTTTTTTTTAACCGCAGATAGACGCAGATGCACGCGGATGTGGTTATGTGAGGGATTAGTTCATAAGTTCGCGCGCATTTGGCGCATTCCAACCGGCGCGCGGTCGGTGTTTTGCAAATTCACTTGTTATCCATTGTTTTGATACAGAATTGACTGCAGATGAGCACGTTTTTTTGAAAAATGTGTTAATGGGAGTTCGAAAACTACTTATGTTTCCCCTACAATGAATAATTA
>JAUWBW010000062.1 GCA_030609665.1 Methanosarcinaceae archaeon
AAATCGCGCAGCCGATATTGGTGCGGATATGCTCATCACGCATCACACACTCATTTTCCATCCAATCACAGTGGTCACAAAACCACTTGCAAATTCCCTCAAAATTGCTCTTGACAACAATATTTCACTCTACAGCATGCATACCAACTACGATAAAGTACAGGGCGGCGTGAACGATGTACTTGTAGATAGGCTTGGTCTTGTCAATGTTGTTGAACTGGAACTTGGAAGAATAGGCGAAATTCCAGCATGTTCTACGGATACATTTGTAAAACATGTTTCAAAATCACTTAATACGCATGTACAATATGTCGGGGACAGGGATGATATCTCGCGCGTGATGGTAATCGGTGGCAGTGGTTTTCGTGCTGAATATCTTGACATAGCACAGGAGAATGATGTTGATGCATTCGTCTCCGGGGAACTAAAACATGATGTGATACGCGCCAGAGGTGATATTTCACTTATTGATGCGACACATTACGCGACCGAAAATCCGGCAATGGAACACCTGTGCGGGCGTCTTTTGGATATGCTTGAGACGGATGTGGAATTCATTGACCACAATCCATTCATCAATGTTATGTGAGGGATGTGGATTGGGAAAGGATGAAACTGACGATTCACACGACGTGGACGATGAAGAACTAGATCTGGATGAGTTGATGATGAAGCAACTTCATCAGCAGAGACGTCCTGTACATCGTCGCGGTGACGGCTATGAGCGCAAGCACATATATCGTGGTGCTGTGGTGAAGCAGGACAAAAATGATGATAATGATTCAGATAGCAATGACTGAATCCTGTGATTCGAACATGTTTTTTAAACCTTAAACAACACGTTTTCCGCGTTCCATTGGAACTATTGTCAACTCTGCACCCTCAAACTCCTTCTTGAGCGGGTCATTTTCTGCGATCCTGTCCATTGTCAAGGCAACTGCTGCAACCTCGGAATGCGGCTGGTTCCCGACTGCGACGTTCCAGTCTGCCAGTTCGTACATTCCGGCAGGCACTTTTTCAGCACCGACCACGATCATGAGTTTGTCACATCTTTTGATATCATCAACCGCATCCGGCAGGTTGATACCATACATGGACAGATGACAGACCTTGCCGCCATCGTCTTTCCATTTTTTGATCTCATGCTTCCAATTGACATCATTCTTGACATAGAAATCCCCGCCCCACCTTTGAACAACATCTTCGACATTGGATACAAGTTTTTTATCCTCGGATGCAAGCAACATACCCTCCGCACCAAGAGCCCGGGCTGTAAGCCCGACGTGTGTCGTTATCCTCTTATCGCGTTCAGGACGGTGTCCGATACGCAGTATAACTATTTTTCTCATGGGAGATTGTAAATCTGCTAAACTATTAAATGGTTTGTCTTCAACACCATAACCCGGCATAAACCAGCATCCATTACCACCCACCTCATCACTAATATTACCGCTAAATATATCTTTGATAAGATGTATTGAACTGGTACTGCCCAATATGGATATGGGGCTGTGGCCTAGCCCGGCATGGCGATGGGCTCCAGCGGATAAATGATGAACAACGGGTCTACTGAGATCTACCCGACGGGGTCGATCGGTGAGGAACCGTTGGAGCACTGATATGTGCTCACATAGAACACTGTCAAAAAGCAGTGGTTCGGAGAGACCCGTCGATCGTGAGTTCGAATCTCACCAGCCCCACCTTTTTTTTATTTCATTGAATCTGATTTACAGACTATGGTATGATTATAGATTACATTTCATCTGCTGATAAAATTAAAATTGATCGTATGTGTTTAGGTAATATTGACGCCGAGGCGATCCGCCGTAGGCGGCGCATTCCCATACCACTGACGCGAACGATATGGGCGTTTTCGCGGCATTTCAACTTATAAAATAAATGCAGGATACCGCAGCATAGTGTTTTTCATATTAGAATGTTATTAAAAATGTTCGGTTTTGTCTGATCGATTTAGATATACACACATTTTCATAATGATTGGAATCCGCCGCCTGCGGCGGGTTGCTGCGTGGGGTCTAGCAATTTTGGCTGTGCATCGACATTTTATCGTAACCAGCTAAATCGATACAATTGATCAATCATTCCACCTAAACTCTTGCCAGTTATAATTTCTGATTTTTTGAAGTTCTTCTTGGTGAAAACCATTTTTATTATGGACATGGACATTAAGATACTCTAAAGTTTCAAAGAATCCACTTCCCAGAATACCTTTTTTATTCACTACAAGTGCGGAAAGAAAAGGTTCATTTCTCAACACGTTATACATCATTATGAGATCGAGCACTTTAGTTATTTTTTGTAAACTTTGTATGTTAGTGTCCAAACCACATAACTTTTCCATATGCCCATATGTAATCGCATCATTTGTGTGATCTATAAGGTAATTATAAACACTTTCGGCATTCAATTTAATTATATCACTCAATTATACCACCATATTACAATTTTATTTTTTACTTATTATACATTTCAGTGCCCTACTGGACATACATTATTAAATAATCATACATCTTTCCATGTAAATGTATTCACCAACAAATTAATGTCATTACTTGTTCTTCCGTTCCTTCATGTATTCTGAAAAACCGGAATTGAGCAAGACCAGAATGCCACATACAAACGTGATGAATCCAAATTCCGCAGGGTAGATAAATTCACCTTTTAGTATCAACAGGATACCAGTGTGCATCACGATTAAACCAACTAAAAATGCCGTAATCTGGCGTACTGCTACAGTTCCATAGTACACAGCAGAAGCAAACCATGTTCCGATCCCGAAATAGATGAATGAACTCCCATCTTTTCCGCCCATATTCATTGCAATACCGGCAAATAGGAAAATGCCACCTAAAATTGCCAAAAAATGTTGTTTTTTCAATCCTTTCATAATAGCAACCTGTCAACCCATCAATATCAATTGGCACCCTATTTGGCTATTATATTATTAATATTTGTGGAATGCATTTCAAATTTTGTCAAGTCCTTCATTTGCAGCCTGCAGACACTGAGGCTGCACTGGGTCGAATGGTTCTATATATTTTATGAATGGAAGGAGGTGGCATTTGAGCCTCTTGTGTTGCCACATAACAAGATGAAACTTACAATTTAAATAAAATATGTAATCCTGAATATACATTATCGCGTAGTTTTTTTGCCAATTCCTCTGCGATTTTTTTGCCTTGTGCATTTAAGGAATAGTTTTCATTTCGATAACGACGCAAAAGACCTTTGCTAATTAGACTTTTTATTGTTTTTTTCAGATTTATGTGATATTGTTGAGGTAATTTCTTTCGAATCGTAGCTTCATTAATGTTTTTATGTTGCGATACATGAAGCCTTCCTAAAAGTTCAAGAATCTTTATTTCATCTTCTGTTAAATCGACTTCAACATCACTCATGGCACAATAATTGAATAAGATGGATATAACTATGACGCAAGCGAAAAGACTAAAAACCAATACTTATGTTTATTAATTATACCTTATAGATTAAAGAGTGTACCATAGGAGCGAATATGTCGGTATTATCGGAACTTTTTGGAAACTGTCCGCAAATGAAGATCATTGAAACTTTTGCAGAAAACTACAATGACAAATTATATGCTGCAGATATAGTGCGAATGACAGATGTGCATAAAGCAACGGTTCATTCACACTTAAATAAACTACTAAGCGAAGGCTTAATTGTAAAAAAAGAAAAAATTGGAAATATCCAATTGTATCAACTTAATTTTGATAATCCGAAAGCAAAAATGATCTTAATGCTGGAAAGTTATATTGTTTCAGAGCGTCTTGAAAAATTGATCCTGGAAGATGCCGAAAATGAAACTGATGTGGCAACTTCAAAAATATCGATCTCTGAATCAGTTGCTTCGAATACTTCCGAGCAGGTAAACGCCTTGTAGTTATAAAACAGGATAGACCAAAATGACACTAACAGGACACGCCTATGCTCTGGGAGCAGGAACAATAATAAACGCCATTTCCACTTGGAAAGGCGCAGCGTTTGGGATTGACCTTAAGACATTTGCTGATGTCGAACTTTCAGAAAGCACATCGTCCATTCGGGGTTCCATAGAGGGCATGCCGGATGGGGATACCACCCTTATCGAAAGGTCGGTTGAACTTGTGCTCGATCACTTCGACATGAAAATGGGCGGTACGGTGACAACAAGAAGTGAAGTTCCACTCGCTCGTGGATTAAAGAGCAGCAGTGCGGCTGCAAATGCAACGGTTCTTGCAACACTTGATGCGATCGGTGAGTCCATGGAACCACTTGATACGGTGCGGATCGGTGTACAGGCTTCAAAGGAAGCAGGGGTTACGATCACAGGCGCTTTTGATGATGCATGTGCATCATTCTTTGGCGGTGTCGTTGTTACCGACAACAAGGAGATGCAGCTCATAAAGAGAGTGAAACGCGAGATGGATGTCCTTATTTTTGCACCTGATAAAAAAGCATTCAGCGCACAAACGGATGTTTCCCGTTCAAAACTTGTTGCACCATGGGTGGATATTGCTTATGACCTTGCACTTGATGGTGAATACGAGCGTGCGATGACATTGAATGGATTTCTCTACTGCGGTGCACTTGGATTTGATACAGAACCCATGATGCAAGCCCTTGAACTTGGGGTTGAAGGCGTCAGTCTTTCGGGCACGGGTCCGGCATATACTGCACTTGTTGAAAATGATAAGGTTGACATTCTCAAGGATGCATGGGAAAACTCCGGTGTAAGCGGAAATGTGATAAGGACAAAGATCAATAATGAAGGTGCAATGCGCCTAAATGACAGTTAAACAACGGTGAGTCCATGACTAAACTTGAAGAAGTACGTAAAGAACTCCAGCACATAGATGTTGAGATAATCTCGCTTATCGAAAAACGTGTGAAATTGGCTGAAAAGGTATTGGAAGCAAAAAAGCATATTGACAAGTCCATCAATGACGAAGATCAGAACCAGGTTGTCCTGAATCGTACAGTCAATGAAGCCACTGAACGAAATCTCGATACGGGTGCCATTAAAGAGATATACAAAATACTTATACAAATGAATATTGACCGCCAGCATGAGTTGAGTGGTGAAGGTAATCTACCGTAATAACATTCAAAGAACATGGGGAATAACAAAATGGTTGACGTTTCAATAATAATGGGATCTGAATCTGACAGCAAAATATCAGATCGTGCAGTATCTGTACTTGAGAAAACCAAATATTCATTTGATGTTCAGGTAATCTCAGCACACCGTAATCCTGATGAACTGGATGCACACGTTGCATCCAGTGACGCTAAAGTGTATATAGCCATAGCAGGATTATCTGCCGCCCTGCCCGGCGTGATTGCATCAAAAACCAATAAACCGGTGATAGGCGTACCAGTCAGTGCAAAATTGGGTGGACTTGATGCACTGCTGTCAATCGCACAGATGCCACCCGGAGTACCTGTCGCAAGTGTAGGAATCGATAACGGTGCAAATGCTGCGAATCTGGCAATCAGAATACTGGATCTGTGTGAATGATATCGATTTACAAATTATGATAATGAGTTGTCACATATATGGTGGTTACCAACCCATAAGTTCACTATTTAACGTTAACTCTTTCCGACATCCACACTATATTTTTTAATATTCATCCCCAATTTTAGAATTGTAGGTAAAGTGCCACTTTTCCTATGAACATACATCAATAATAAATTCTAAGAGGGGATGAACATTGGAATTTAATGTGAATGAACATGTGAAAAGTTATTGGAACAATTTCATCGGTGTGTAGTCCCGAATGTTTTAACTTTATAGAGATTGTCGGAAATGTCCGACAATTTCTAACAATTTGGTATACAGTCGTTATTTTGACCCTGAAACCTGACGTTTGAAGATTATCAAACTACTTGAGTGTGTGACATCAAACTTATGTCCGTTCGCTTCAAATATATTAGAGAAATATTGGATCAAATTCATGATAGTTTTTTTATCCCTATAATCATGCTGGATCTTCACAAATTCGTTGCCAGGTTCCAACTGTATCTCAATGTTGTTCACTATCTGTGACACTGAATAAAACTTTTTGAATAATATGAGTAGTTCGGAAAGTGGAATCTCCGCAATCGGATGGCTTGTCACAGTCTCGAAAATGTCAACACCATCAGGCACATCACCCGCTGCAATTGACTCAAATTGGTTCTTTGGGATGGCTACCATGTTGTAGCCTGTCACCTTATAGGCATTTACAAGTTCACCCCAAAATGCTTCTTTTTCGCTAAATTCCCTGTAAATATCATCAAGATGACCAAAATGCTTCTTTATCCCAGGTGGCACTTCTCCTGATAATAATGTGGTCTTTTTAAAATCGATCCTGACCGATTTTGACCTGCGATAAAGGTCATCAATATCCAGTTGCTTCCATTTTGCAATAAACAATGAAACGTGTTCTGCAAAGAAATCCCTGAGGTATGGGTCACCTTTTGAAAACACAATTGTTGCACTGTCTGGATCAAGTGTATCCACACAAAATATTGATACTTCTATTCCCCATCCAAATTCCTGACTGATATTGTTGAGATACGCATCAAGTTCCATCATTGTCTGGACTGAAAATGGATTTATGAGCTCATCAACAAGTTCCTCATCTACGAGACATCCGCTGCTGTTTTTTATCAACCACTTCAGTGCTATCCGATTTATTATGAGGTGTTCCCCGTTTTCGATCAATTCATCAAATCTGGTAAGTGGAGCAACAGGAGTGCTTAAAGCATCAATGGATTCTTCAATGGTCTCATGCTTTTGCAATGCAGCGTCTGTTAGTTCGATCGTGTCACGTATGGCTGCGCTTAGATTGCCACCATTTGCATCCAGAAGTGGCTGCAGTTTTTTCAAGTATTTTTCATCCAGAGATATATTTTTCCGAATTAACATTGTAATCCAATTCCATGTTATTTTAGTAGTAATCGATGTATTTAATAGTAATATAGTGCTACTTGGTATTAAGTGTTTTCACACATAATTAGCATTAAATATTAAATTTAATGCATCTAAATACGGTTTAAATCTTAGTTAAGTAATGATATTTAGTTATATTAAAATTCACTCATTTTAAATGGATTATTGTTATAACAAAGTAATGTAACTTCTTAATTAGTAGTAGTATTTCATTCATACCACCCTATATATTGATGCTACTATGTACATAATGATGCACAACATACATATTGTTTAACATAGGGGTATGTTAAACAAGCGGGTAGAGGAGTGGGGGTTCTTCTGATTGTTTGATGTACGTTAGAGTGTGCTTTTAACCAATGCTGCAAACCATAAAACTTTGAATTAGTTCTATTTTCCGCAATAATTAATATATGTTGACCACGCCCAAATTTAATGAGGTGGTATTTCATGCAAATTGAAACCATAATGACAGATTCATGGAACATATTCAAGAACAATATCGTAGCCTACATCATAGGCGCTTTGATCGCAGTCATAGGATCGATATTCATTATCACCATAGCCCCATTGTTTTATGGCTTGACCTACATGGCAGTCAGGGGAATTAAAGGTGAAACTGTAGAGATAAATGACGTATTCGAAGGATTCAACAACTTCATACGAAGCTGGGTATTTGTAATAGCAGCCGTCATACTGTTAATAATTGGTTATTTCTTTTTGATAATCCCGGGAATAATATTGTCAATTTTGATAATATATGCGCTTCCGCTCTTGGTCTTGAGGGACTACGGCGGGATTGATGCAATAAAAGAGAGCATCAACTTAGGTAAAGAGAATTTCACGGACACATTAGTATTGTTCGTGATAATCATAGTTCTAAACGCAATCGGAGACTCAATACCTCTTGCTTTTGCATTAGTAGTACCATACACTATAATATGCTACACACTTGCAACTTATAATCTAATAGGAGAATCTCCAAAAACAACTGTGGTTGCCGGTGAGATAGAATAAACCAGATTTTTTCTATGAAAACATGATGCTGGCTGCAAACTGATCAAACAGTTACAGCCGCATCAAGTTCATTTTTTGTAATGTGCAGATATGTAATAGCCCCTGGCATACCCTCATAATACAAAGTGATCGTTGATTCTTCATAATTTACAGGATCCTGCGGCCCTCCATCAATACTAAACATAACCGAACCATCCCTTGTAAGAAGCTTCATGTAGTGCTGGGTCAAATTGTATAGAGATGATTCGTTACCTTTGACGATTTCAATATCAGGTGGTAAACTTATCGAACTCTCATTGCCCCATGAAAAATCATAAGGATCTGCACCACCTTTATGTGCTTTGGGAGGATCATATTCCATGATATACGTGTCATCCAAAAAATCAACTGTTGAAGTTTCGGGATCGCCAGTTTTATTAATTGAACTGGTGTGCGACCAAAATTCAATATATTGAGAACCTGCCGCAGTGTCTTTGTATTCAACATCAAGACTCAAATCATCCGTTTTTTGCAATGTGTAAGTCAATGTCTTGGTTCCCGATGATGCCGATATATCGTACTTTGAAGGATTAAGCCCCTGTGCACCACTCGCAACAAAATTAAAGGAAAAGTTGTAGATTGGCGCAGTGGTTGATTCATTGAGTGTCCCGATCTTAAATGCATCTGTCAATGTAGATTCCCCCATTGGTGGAATCACATCCAGTTCGATAATAGCAGTCTTGTTTGCAGCATCCACAGTTGCACTGGTATATGCCTGTGCATTTGCATAATTTGCCCATGCATCATAGAAATCGCTCTTTATGTAGATAACAACCTTGTCCGCTTCAAGTGGATTGACCCTGTTGCCTGACATTGTAGTATTTGGGAATAACACAAGAGGTATATTGTTCGAACTGATAGAAACACCCACATCACCGGTACCGCTTACACCCGATCTTCCATTTATCTTCATAAGAGGAAGAGTGAGCGTTTCACCATTGTAGTGGAATTCCGGAGGCGAGATCATAATTGTACCACCTGTTGGATATTTTGACCAGACCCCCCCACCCTCATATGCTATAATACGGTCATCAAGACTGTATTCTATACTTCCGAGTGAACAATTAAATTCATCAAAACCGCCACCACCTACAAAATGTTCCCAACTCCGCCACCTATATCGGTTATTCATAAAATCGGTGTAGTTAGCATCACTAATATCAATAGTGACAATCACAATTTTACTCTCATTATATGCATCCTGATCACCATTGACATTGATGGT
>JAUWBW010000145.1 GCA_030609665.1 Methanosarcinaceae archaeon
ACGTATCCGCTTCTTTTGACACTTATGTATGGATATCAGGAAAATATCCAGATCGATGGTGATAATGAGACAAGTCTTGGTATTACAAACCTTGAGGTCGGTATGTGGTATGAAATTGGTGGGGCGAATATAACAATCCCAATATCGGTCAAGGAAGAGGCAAGGTTTGAAGTAACTGGTGTAAGTGGAGAACTTGTGGCTGACGAGGAAGGGTTGCTTTCTGTTACATTCAAGAACGTGGGGGACCTGGCAATTAAGGATGCGACGGTGAGGATTAGCGCATCAGACCCGTTCAGCACAACCGATGACCAGGCATTTATTGGCTCGATCGCTTCGGGTGAGAGTGCTGTTGCACTGTTCAACCTGAAAGTGGATGAGACCGCAACAACAAAGATGTATGCAATCAACAGCGAGATCAAGTACGAGGATGTTGATGGTCATGACCAGATATCGGATGTCATAAAGATACAGGTCGAGACCTTACCTGCAATACCCACATCAGAAAAACTCGGTAACTTGAAGATCATTGTGGCTGGACTTTTGGTCGTGGTGGTTGCAGCTATTGGGTTGCGGGTGTATAAGAATACCAAACGTGAGTGATCTATTGCGGACACCGGATGTACCCTCTTTCCGGTGTTTGTTTTTTTGTTTTTTTGATGCTTCATCCTTGATCTGTATATAGAGACAGAGATCGTCGAATTTATCCCTATATATGATACAAGTTTGTGCTTATGGATTGTTTTTGGGAGAATTGAGTAACCACTTTATCCACTGCACCGATATGAACATCAAATAAAATACGTCTTTGTTTAGCTGGTTTCGATAGGGGAATGAGAGTCAGATCTAATTAAATTCCTTTACAGGTTAAATAGAGTTGAGGTAAACACCTACTCTCAATCCCCGATAAAATGTCGATGCGCAGCCAAAATAGCCAGGCCCTGCGCAGCAACCCCGCAGTAGGCAGCGCGTTCCAATGCTATAACCTATCCGCATTCGCAAAATACGCAGTTCTTACGTCTGGAGCAATACGTACAAAAACAGATGCGCTAACAGCGATTGAAATTTCGATGTGCATGCAGGACAGTGATGGAATACAGCGCCGCGCTACGCACATGTGGTGGCACCGTTTTTATCCTGAACTCGTTAAACCGCCTGCGCCACAACACGACGATGCACTGACTAAAAAATACTAAAATACAAAGAGATATGTGAATGGGGGGGAAACCCCCCACTATAGACGTTTTAGTCATAAGTTTCGCCATTCGGTATTCGCATAGCCAGAAGCTTTTGTTCATGTGGTTTGAGTTTATGGTACATAATATCCATAGCTGCCATAGAATGGTAACCTCTATCGATCAGGTTATGCTGGCTATGAAAATTGTCCACTGCCCAATTGAAGGCATCCCACACCTTCCAATCTTCTTGATATATCTTGTCTACCGCTGCGGTTATCGCAGGTTCCATATCATGCATTAGTTCTTCTCTATTATACAATTTTGTCATACAGTAAAGTCACCTCCACGTGTAACACGAATATGAACTAATTTCATATAAAGTGTTACTAATATTAACAATGGTAATACTATATGATAAAGCTTTCCTTTGTTCAGACATCATCCCAGTAACCATTTCCACAACGGCTTATACACCATCTTTTAACACCTTCGATATCTTCGCCTTTCGTTGTCAAAAAATCACATTCATACTTGTTTTTCAAGTAATACACGTCATCATCCCGTCTTTTGAAATGTATTAAGACGATATTCCCATATGATCTACCGATATTTTGAGAGAACTTAAATGAGACCTCATTTATCGAACCGGTATCGATCACATAGACCTTTTTTGGATTTGCTAACTGCTCTTTTAATTTACCATATTTTGGAACCATGAATGCAAAATTAGTATTTGTTTAGGTAGTATTGGCGCCGAGGCAACCAGTCGCTTGCAGCGTGTTGATGTGGCGCCTTTAACTTGAATTTCCCTACTTCTTCCCGATCATCACTTCCGTAGACTTGACAATCGCAAACACCTCATCCCCCTCCTTAATCCCCAACTTATCCACAGCCTCACTTGTAATAACCGACGTCACAACAGTCGGCTCGATCAAGATCTTCACTTTGGATATTACATCGCCTTCCTCGACCCCAACAACCTTGCCACGCATCTGGTTTCGTGCCGTGATCTTCAACCCCACACCTTCCCAGAACGTTTCATCGTCAACGGTCTCATGGATGATATTCTTCTGGGATTCATACTCAGCGAGCAACTCCCTCCCATAATCCGTCAGGAATGTCCCCTGCTCCTTGCCACCGCGAACAGTCGTAACAACATCCTGCCCAGCACCCTCCTGCATGCTCTTTAGCATCTTCCATGCATGCTTGTATGAGATGTTGAGCCTCTTGCTTGCTTTGTTCAAGGACCTTTCTTCGTCTATGGCTTCCAGAAGTGCTGCCTTCCCTTCGCCAATCAATTGTTTGCCATCCTCTGTCAGCCACAGTTTTGTTTTAGTTTTCATATCTTGTTACCTATGAATATACTCATCATAATTCTATCCATCACAACTCATATCAAACAACATGAACCGCAGAAGCCTTGAACGAAACAACCACAGGTTCCCCGCATACAAGACCCAACTCATCTGCCGACTGGTTAGTCACAAACGCGTTCAACAAAAAACCGCCATCCATATCCGCCTTCACTCTCACAAGAGCACCCATCCGCTCAACCTCAAGCAACCTGCATTCGAACGAATTCCTTGCACTGCTGTTGACCCCCGTTTTACTCAAAGTCACATTTTCAGGGCGCAGACAAGCATAAACCGTATCCCCAACCGCGCATTCCGATACAGCTTCGAGCATTGTGCCACCTATATCAAGCACAGCAACCCCATTGCTGTTTTCAATGACCTCCCCCTTCAACACATTCTCAACACCAACAAAATGAGCAACCTCATCATTAACAGGCTTGTCAAACACTTCATCCGGTGTACCTACCTGCACGATCCTGCCATCCATCATAATTGCAATGCGGTCTGCAAGTATTCTTGCTTCTGTCTGATCATGGGTTACATGGATAACCGTGAGTTTGGAATCGTTATTGATATTTTTTAAGATTCGGCGAGTCGAGTCCTGTGTCCCCGGGTCAAGTGCACTCAAAGGTTCATCTAAAAGCAGAACATCAGGCTTGATAACAAGCACTCTTGCAAGTGCGACCCGTTGTTGTTCACCGCCGGAAAGTGTCTGTGAGTGCCTATGCAACAAGTGCTCGATATTGAGATATCCTGCAATCTTTTTAACCGTATCACTATTCTTAACTCCCCTCATCCGCATCCCGAATTCAATGTTCTTTGCTGCATTCATGTGTGGAAAAAGAGAGTAATCCTGATACACAAAACCGATATTGCGCTTTTCAGGCGGAAGTCCAATGACATTTTCGCCTCCAATTGAGATTTCGCCTTCGTCCGGCTGGTAAAATCCTGCAATAAGTTCCAATAGAAGCGTTTTTCCGGCACCGGTCGGACCCAATATCACAAAATACTCCCCATCCCCAATGTTTAGGTCGATTCCTGCGAGCCGAAATTCCTTCCAATTCCGGTGCAATCCCTTAATCTTTATCATACACTTTCCATCCTGCAGATAATATCCGCACAGCTATGAATATCGTAAGAGTGACAAGGATCAGTAAAACAGCGACCGGACGTGATGCCGAAAGACCTTGTGACAAATACCTGTCATATATAAGGGTCGGGCCTATCATTGGATAATATGCGATCATCACAACAGCACCAAATTCGCTGATAGCTCGTGCCCAGCACATGATCGATCCGATTAAGAGATGACGGGAAGCAAGTGGAAGTGTTACAAATGCGAATACTTTCCAAAGCGGTGCTCCAAGGGAGCGCGCCACATTTTCAAGTTTTGGATCAATACTTTTGAAACCCTCACGTGCCGAATTTGTCATAAAAGGTGCAGACACGAACAGCATTGCAATAACTATTCCAGGCATTGCATCCCTGAACTGGATATAAGGCCCGAGCGGAGCACCGAGTAAGCCGTTTGCACCAAACACAGTAAGCAGCGCAATACCTGCAACAGTATGCGGAATCACCACTGGTACATCCAGCATGCTTTCGACAAATCGTTTTCCAGCAAAGTTATTTCTTGCAAGAATGTATGCCATAGGCACACCTAGCAAGAAAGCTACCACAGTAGCAATGAAACCCGCATACAATGACAGTAATATGGACTTTACCACAGATTTGCTCGCTGCCGCATCCAAAAGACCGTCAAGATCAATCAGCACCTGCCCGACTATCATGTTGGTAATAGTCACAAAAACAAAAAAAAGGAGAACTAGCGACAAAATGTAAAATAGTAACATAAGGGGGTCAACCCTTTTGATGTTCGCTAGTTTTTGCTTCATTAAGATCCCCATTATTCCATATCGTCACTCTTATGCCAGATATTCCTTCAATTCATCCGGTACTACATTTATATCATTTGATACCGCAGGAACGATTGGTGGCTGTCCGTTATCAATAAATATCTGTTGTCCCTCTTCGCTTATTACTAGTTTCACGAATTCCACTGCAAGATCATTCTCTATTGCATTATTTGGTATTGTTATTCCATATACGATTGGCTTACCGTCAATAACTTTTCCGTTTGAAAGTTCTATATTCACTTTATTATACATATCTTTGTAATCTATGGAACCCAGATCGATCTGGGATGGAAGTTCCACAAACTTAAATCCGTGCTGAACTGCAACACTTCTGTAGATATAGAAATAATCGATCTCACCCATTTCCAGGGCAGACGAGAGTTCAACTTCCATGCTTCTAAGCATTATCTTTTTTGTGTCAGGATTGATATCTTCTGACATTGGCATTTTTATAGCAGATATATCCCCTTCTGTCGAGATCGTTATTTCGGTATTTGCTCCCATTATGTCATCATATATCGTATCATCTGAATAATAATTTTCAGCCAGTTGTGTGACTAACTGTGAGCGATAACCACAAGGGTCATCATTAGGATTGGAAATACCAAAGGTGACATCATCCCTTCTTAGTATATCATACCAGTTATCCTGATTGATCTCATCACTGTATTTACTATCATCAGTATATGCTATTACGATCTGGTTGCGGGCAAATACAACATACCAATCCGTAAAGTCAGGGATCATCATTGA
>JAUWBW010000011.1 GCA_030609665.1 Methanosarcinaceae archaeon
GAAAACAGTAACTGACACGAAAATTCCACATATCAGCCAAAGGATATAGAAACGGAGATGGTCGGGAGAAAAAACACATGCAACAGCGGTAGCTAAAAATATGCTCGACAAATACACCGCAACCAACGCTTTTGTTTTTTCTTTCATCATTTTTTGTTTCTTTCTTTATATTTGATTAGCTCTTAAAAAATAACTATCCCTGTACTAATAGTACAGGGTTTTCATATACTTAAATACAAACGATTTCTTGCCTTGAATCCTGAAGTGGTTACCAACTATTACCCAAATCCCGTAGTGTAGGGCTTTGTGTAAAAAGTAAAGAGTCTGCGTATAAAGTCGGGGCATAATTCGATTTTATACACAAAGCCGGCACGCCGTGGTTGTTGCCTGGGGTCTAGCTCAGTAACTCCGGTCGTGCTTGTGACTGCATTACACCGGCGGCGGGTTCAGATGCAGCAAATACGGGCATTTCACTCACTCGTTTCCACGCGCACCGTGGCCGTACCGATCGCATCACCAACCTCTGCCTTGATAATGTAGGTTCCCTCTTCTTCACCAGGCACGGCTTTTATAGATACGGTACCGTCTTCCCCGGTGCGGACAATGCTCGGGTCCACGCTACCGCCCGGGGATATGCTCATCTTGACAAATATTTCAGGCACGTTTTCACCTTCAGTATCGCATACCCTGAAAACGACCGGCTCCATGAGCGGAACTCCGCCGATGCCCTGCTGCCCGCCGCCCGATACCAGTTCGATCGTGACATCTTCTGCTGCTGGCGTCGGGAGGATCAGGGTGATACATGCAATATAGCAGAGAATCATCAGGATTGCAGAATGTTTTAAGCCGTGTTTCATCCCTCCTTCTGTGATCTGACCTATGATGATGCCGCCGAGTAGTGCATTCAACATGATCATGTGGAAGAAACCGCGTTCAAAGTCTATATCGGATACTCCGGAACCTCCAAGCATTTCCATCCCGACTCCCTGTATCAATGGGAGAAGTGATGCCGAGAGAATATATACCAGCATGACTATGATGCCCTGTGCAAGATAAAAAATAACGACATATTGTTTCAGGTTTCCCTCCTTTTCCCGCTCTATCCCGATCACAGCCCGCATATCCTCAGATGTCCGCAACAGAAGATCTGCAACGGCACCGCCTGTGTATGCTGCCTGAACCACCAGGTTGATGTATTTTGCGATCAGCCTGCTTTTTAAGGTCGCAGCCATATCATTCATTGCATCTGCAAAGGAGTGACCAAGGATCATAGCAGATGCCGCTCCCTTAACATTTCCCCCAATTGAACCAAGATCGGTTGTCGAGAGGTCGATCACACCCTTGACCGGGTCTATACCTCCGCGCATCAACTCCGATAGTTTGAAGAGAAATTCACTGAACGCAAGTTCACGCTTTTTGAAAAGCCTTTTCTGGAAGTACGTATCCACCGAATACGGTATGATTGCTATCAATACTGCAAATACGAGTATATGGTCCAGATCGTCCTTTGATCTATTGTCAGGTGTGTCTTCCTGCGCCCCTGTGTTCTCCCCTGTGCCCGCGCCGTTTTCGCTCTCCTCACCCTCTCCTGCCTCCTCCAGTTCTGCTACAAGTGCCTGATAAGCAGCCAGCCGTGCATCATCTTCACCACCCGTGACGGATTGATCCTGAATAACAAATGTGTGACCTGTGAGCAGCGCTGCAATGAGAATGAGAAACGCAGCCATCACAGGAACAGCTACCGTAAAATATTCTCGTTTTATGTCGTACCTGAGATGTATCATCTGCATGTACCGCGCAATGCGCAGGCGAAACTCTCCTGATCTCATTCAGGACTCCTTGAATACTTCATCCAGAGCATAACGAGAAAGATGATATTGATGAACGGCAATACGAAATAGATAAAAACGTTGAAGAGGTCCCGTGGAGCTAGGATACCCAGATCTATGCCGAGCGCACCGCAGACAACGATCGAGAGAACCGCGAGTACGACGCTCATCACAACGCCTCCGAGATATCCTTCGCCGTAGACCGAGAGAGAATCAACGAACTCTTTCTGGACCAATCTACGCAGTGTCATCAGGTCCCTTGATTTCATCTCAAGATATGACTTAAGCCCGCCGCCTGCGTGCATGATGTTTGCAAGATCGATGCAAACGCCCCTGAATATCTCTGAAGGCGTATTGTGTATCAGGTTGTTCATAGCCGAGACGCCATCCTCCCCGAGAAGATCTACCCTGTAGATGACCTTTCCAAACTCCTTTGAGATATGGCCGTAATCCTCAATGGCAAGCCTGCGTATCACATCCAGCGGCGATGAACCCGCACTTGCAAGGATCGTCATATAACCCAGTGCGTAGGGCAGTTCCTGTTCGATATCCATCTTCTTAGCTGATATTTTGTTGTAAAGAATGAATGGAAATCCGCCGATCACGGACACAAAAGTGAGTAATGTCAGACCGGTAATATAGATAAACGGAGAGGGTAAAGTGCGGAACAGGATGATCGAGACAATGAACACCGCTCCTGCTACAATAGCTGCTGTTACACCGGCAAGCGAGATGAACATGCCAGGGGTCATTTCGAGGTCTGCCTGATACAGTAATCTTGTCACCTCATCCTGCGGCGACCTATCGATATACTTCCCGAAATGGTAGCAGAACATTTTGTAACGTTCAACATACCTGTCGAGCCTGCTACTCCCGGCTGGGTGTACATTCTGGTTGGTATCGGGTTGTGGATCAAGTTGTGAGTCGTGTTGCGGGTCCTGTTGTGACTCATTCTGCGGCTCTGATCCGTTCATTCCATTCTCTCCATAGCAGCATCTTTATCCCTGGAATACGTCCGTATCGCATTTGCAACACGTTTGTAGTCAGTGATGTCGTCCCGTGCGAGCGATTCCAGTAGTTTGGCACGATCGTTCATCTCGTTTGCAAGATATGCCTCATCGATACCGAATTCCTCACCGATCGCTGCAAAGAGTGCGCTGTTCTTGCTGTATACGAATGTATCTGAGACAGGATCCCACCTGTATACCGGATTTGTGATCATGTCTCCGCGGTCCGGGTCGATCTCAACGATCTCAACAATTCGCGTAGCCCTTCGCATATAATGCTCCCCCACTTTTATCATTGAATTAAAGATTACACAATCAACACTCGAAAACAGGCTTCTTGGAACATTCATTGGTTTTGATTCTACCCGGGACAGTAACTCTTTCATTGATCCTGCATGTATCGTACCAAGACAGGGATGTCCGACCGAGATAGCCTGGAAAAGCGTAAAAGCCTCAGCGCCCCGCACCTCACCAACCACTATGTATTCGGGACGCTGCCTGAGTGCTGCCACAAGCAGGTCATAGAGTTGTATGTCACCTGCTGCCCCGCCTGATCCGCTCCCTGGTGCGTTGCTGAGACCTGTTTCGCCTCCGAATCCGGTTCGTGTGATGGACTGCGTCCAGTTCGGGTGCATCAGGTTCAATTCTGCGGTATCCTCGATCGAGACGATCTTGTATTCAGGGGATATGAAAGCACCGAGGGCATTGAGAGTTGTGGTTTTTCCGGAAGCTGTTCCGCCTGCAGCCAGTATTGATCGTTTGTATTCAAGAATGATCCACAGGTACGCAAGTTGTTCCGGATCAAATGTCCCGTAGTTGATGAGATCGATCGAAGAGACAGGATTGGACTTGAAACGCCTGATCGTGAAGGTGGAGCCTTTCTTTGTTACTTCCCGTCCGAGGGTCAGGTTTGCACGGCTCCCGTCGGAGAGCGTTGCATCCCGTATTGGCTGGAGTACCGAGATGTGCTTGCCGGCTGCCTGTGCGATCTTCATCACAAAGTTATTCAGTTCAACTTCCTCAAAGATGACATCGGTCTGTATCGAGCCGTATATCCGGTGGTTGACATAGATCGGGGCATTCGGTCCGTTGCAAGTGATATCCTCAAGATAGGGATCTTTCATCAGGATATCGATCTTGCCGTATCCTGTGTACTTTTTCAAAAGGTGATAAAACAGCTTCTCTTTCAGGAAATCATCCATGTTCAGGTGATAGATGTCAATGATCATCGAAAACCTGTCTCTTAAGTATTCTTCCCTGTCCTTATCCGCAATGATCACAATCTCGGAGTGGATCATCTTCTCAAATGCATTTTCAATGGTCTTCAGGTACTGTAGCTCACCGTCACTTAGCTGGGGCTCTATTCCATGATGGATCAGTTCTTCGCCATTGAAATTGATATTCACATACTGGAACGGGGAATTGACCATGTAGGTAACATTTACATCCCGCTGTGAGACCCCTGGAACAGGAATGGAAACGTCCCCCACTTCAAATTCGAGGGGGTCGATATTTTCGTGTTCTGGTGTTAGGAACCGTTCGATGCGCTCATGTATGTTGAGGCTGAACCTGGACCTTTTCTTTTTTGTGTCAGTTTCAGATGCTTCCAGTTCCATGTCCGGTTCCATGTCCGGTTTTGTGTCCGGTTTTGTATCCGGTTCTGTATCCGATTCTGTATTCGGTTCTGTATCCGGTTCTGTATCCGGTTCTATGTCCGGTTCTGTGTCCGGTGATGTCTCTTCAGGGATCAATTCTTCTCTTGATGCAGGAAGTTCTGCCGGATCCATTGTGTCCACTGTAGATGCCGCAGAATCAGCTATATCCCCTGTGTCCCCGCCAGATTCCGCAGGATCATGCGGTGTCGGAGGTTCAGGCGGGGATGGGGATTTTCTCCTGTGGAGCACTTTTTTCAGATTGAATTTAACCAATCCGACTCCTCCAGAGAAGTATTCTTGTCACTGCATTGATCAGCATCACGATCACGATCAGGACAAATGCTGCTGCGAATCCGTTCGATGCAGGGATAAGGTGAGGGAACTCGAATGACCGGTACACTGTGATCGGAAGTGCAGCTATCAGGTCCTGGTACGGATAGAACTTCAGGCCGAATAACAGTCCGTCATCCCTGAGTACCTTGAATTCAGGCAGGAACTGGGTGTAGCCCGCAGTCAGGATCACTATCGCAGATTCCTCTGCCGCGCGCCCGATGCCGAGAACTACGCCTGTGAGTATTCCTGTGAGCGCGAACGGGACCGTTATGCGTCGTACTGTGTCCCATTTCGTTGCACCGAGCGCGTAACTCGCATCTTCGAGTTCGACCGGAACGGTATTTATCGCCTCTTCTGCCGCGCGCTCGATCACTGGCAGTATCAGGATGGTAAGCGCTATCGTTCCTGCGATCAGCGAGAATCCTCCTGTAATGAACTTCATGTAGTAAACAAGGAAAAGCAGCCCGAAGATACCGAGCACGATCGAGGGCGTGCCTGCGAGCACATCGAGCATGAACCCGAATGTGCGTGCAACAGTTCCGTCTTTTGCGTACCGTTTGAGATATACCGCAGTTCCCACAGCAAGCGGTGTTGCGAGCGCGGTTGACAGGAGCGAGAGCAGGAGCGTGCCTGCAATGGCATTTGCGACCCCGCCGCCAAGACCCGGGACTTTGGATTCGGGTGTGATCAGGAAGTAGAGGCTCAGGCTTGGCAGTGCCTCAATTGTGATTTTTCCGAGGATGCCGATCAGCGCAAACAGGGTAATCGCTGCGGCGATGTATGAGATCGCTTTGAAGATATGTCCTTTGAGTGTTCGTTTGTTCATGAGTCTTTTATCCGGTTAGAACTGGTTTTTTTTCAACGTATAGGAAATTATAACCGCATTTTGATATTGATATAGGTGATTTTCCTAGTTTCAATCAAATTTTTTGACAGGATGTACAGGATGTACAGGATTGGATCGTATCCTGCCAATCCTGTTCATCCTGTCTGACATTTTCATTTTCTTGTTGTATCCTGTTCTCTTATTCTTGAGTCTGTTAAATGCAGCTAAACGCACAAACACAGATATCGGCTTTACAAATCTGCGTTACCTGCACGCCCTTTGGCGTAGCAAGCACTCAACTCCGTAGGAGGTGGGTGTATCTGCGGTTCTTTATATTTTCGCACCTACTTTTCGTCTGTATAACTGCAATCATCACGAATTCGTAATTTCCCAGGCAGTAGGTTCATAATCTGCCCCCGATCTTCCTTGCTACGCCCACAAAGATGATCTCCATCGCAAAGAGAACCGCCGCTATCCCGAAGAGCGCACTGCGCGGCTCATCCATCGCAACATAGTATCCGATGTCGTTCAATATCTTTGAGGTCATGGCATAGCCTGTATCCAGCACCGATGACGGGACATGCGCGGAATTGCCGAGCAGCATCACGATCGCCATGGTCTCGCCCATTGCGCGCATCATCCCGAGAACCGTTGCAGCAAGCACGCCTCCTGAGGCTGCGGGCAGCACTACCTTTCGTATCGTCTCCCAGTGGGTCGCGCCGAGCGCGAAGGACGCTTCCCTGTATTCGTATGAGACCGCGCGCAGGGCATCCTCTGAAAGAGCAATGATAGTCGGAAGGATCATTACGGCAAGGATCGTGGATGCGAGCAGGACGCCCGTCCCGCTGTTGGGAGACGGGTCCTGGAATAATGGGATAAATCCGAGCGTACCGCTCAGGAAGGGATCGATGTGATCCTGGAATAGGTCCTCAAGAACAAACAGCCCGAATATGCCATAGACCACAGACGGTATCCCGACAAGAAGTTCTATCATCGGACGCATGACAGCAGCCACACTGGCAGGCGCAAACTCTGCAAGGAATATCGCAGTGAATACGCTCACAGGCACGGCAAGCAAGAGTGTCACACCAGTCATAACAAGCGTTCCAATGATAAATATCCTGATACCGTAAACACTTTCTGAATAACTCCATTTCGTACCTGTGATAAATCCGATGCCCTGACTCTCAAGGACAGGGAACGCAGTATGGAATATGAATGCAATGAAGAAAATTGTGATAAACGCGGTTGTAAATGCACAGCTGAAAAAGAATAGATGCGGCGTTTTTATTCGAAGATCGTTATAGTTCATATTTTTCGTGTTACAAAAAAAAGAAGCAGGTAAATCCTCCCAAAGGGAGGATTTACTACTAAACAGGGTATGAATTATTTCACAGATTGCTTATGCAAACTGGGTTATTGCGAAGTATCCGCAATCTTCGAAGCAGCTTGTTGCACCTGGGGACTGTGCGAAGGTGATGAATGCCTGCTCCATTGAGGTTGGCTCGCCGTTTGTGACGTAGTTCAATGGACGGGTCAGTTCCTTGACGTAGTTGGTATTGTCCTGGCTCTTGAGTTCATCCTCGATGTGATCTGCATCTATGTCAGCATATGTCTTGCCAGTATGGTCAATGATACCGAGTATCACGACACCGTCTAAAGATTCTGCAAATCCGAAGTCAACAAAACCTATTGAGTCTGTCGTATCCTGCACTGCTTTAAGTACGCCGGCATTGCCTGTTGCACCTGGGGTTCCAGCATCGATACCGGTAGTACCACCATTACTATCGAGCCAGTCTTCAAAGGTGTCTTGTGTACCTGATGCTTCTGCTCGCTGGTAAAGTTTGGTGATGTTCTCGGTTCCGCTCTCATTTACTATTTTGGTTGCGTCATTGGTTGCATACGCATCTTTAAGCTCTGCATGGGTGACATTAAATTTAGTTATGTCATCATGTGCAATCACAACAACTGCACTGCCGCCGATCTTGTGTGTCATGAGGTCAGGGTACTTCTCCAGTTCCTTATCCTTTACTGGTCTGGATGCTGCGCCGATGTCAACAATGTCCATTCCGACTGATGACACGCCTGCGCCAGAGCCGCCGCCCTGTACTGTGATCTTGATGCCCTGATGTTCTTTCATGTAGTTTTCTGCGAGTAATTCTGATACTGGCTGTACGGTTGTACTGCCTGCGATTAGGATCTCGGTTGAGGATGCTGATACAAGTTCTCCTGTGTTTGCTTCACCGGAAACGTCAGATGAAAATGTTCCCATGATCGTACCTACTGCCGCTGCTCCGGAAATTGCGACTACCACAAGGACAAGTGTTGCCACGATAGGCGCCACAGCTTGTGTATCATCGAATAATCCGCTGAACAGGGATTTAATTTTTGTTTCTATGCTCATTTCTATTTCTCCTGTATAATGTTACCACCTGGAGATTATCCTGCACTTTTGGGTTGGTTTAAGTTAAAAGTGCAGGACATGCCACCCGGTTGTTGTAAAGCGATTTTCATCGGCCCCCACTTCATAAATATTGTTAATCCTTTTCAAATCGCTCTGGTGAGTAAAGGCATCATGTCTATATAATTGTTGCACAAATGATATATTTAGGCATGTAATATCTATAGTTTGCACAGTTAACTATATAGATTGTACGTGATGCGTTTGTGGACTAAAAAGTGATGCTGCGACACAGAAATTATACTCAAGGCGGAGTGTTTTTCACTCTTAATAATAAATAGGCAATCAGGAAACCCCCTGCCACGGGCAGGATTATAACAATATATAGCGAGTTTTCTATCAGAAGCACTGCTGACTTTTCAATGGTCTCGATAATAGATCTGGCATACTGAACGTGCTCTATGACCTTAGCCGGAATTGTACCTATCGTCAGCTGCTGCTGCTGCATGGGCATTTCCATGTCGGTTGAGCCGTTCAGCACAACAGGAGAGTTGGGTGCATTATGTAGTACCGAATCCAGGGGGTTCACGTCCCCTTCACTTAATGTAACCTGTACCCCTGCTTCACCTGGTACTGCCTGCCATAATTCCCCGGTCTGGTTTTCAAATAGCATTATCCACTCTCCTGTTAATGGATCAAAGACCTGGGTCACCTCGGCACCTGCCTGCCATAATTCCCCGGTCGGGTTTTCAGATCGTGTTATCCACTTCCCTATTGACAGATCCAGTACCTGGGTCACCTCGGCACCTGACATCCAGAAGGAGGAGCGGACAACGCCCCTATAGTTGCTCCGTGCCCTGAACTCGATACTGGCATACGGCAAGTCAAGCTCATCGAACCGATCCGGATGTATGCGGTAGGACATTACAAGGGATTCACCGGGTGGAAGAAGAACGCCTGTCACAGTCAAGAGGTACGAATCATTGACACTAGAAACACCAAGATCCCATTCGCCCAGAGGCAAAGTGCCGCCTTCGATGCCCTGCTCGCTGCTGCCATCGATATAGCCGGCATCCGCGGGCACGGTATCGGTTAGATTGATCCATGCGGCACGGTCACCGTCATTGTGTATGTTTAGTATAACCCTGCATGTCCCGTTATTTTCCTGTTTAACGGATTTGGACAGGATTATGTGCGGTCCGTGTACCGTGATGGTGGAACTGCCGGATTCCCATGTGAAATTCGTTCCGTAAAAATTCGTGCTGGCAACTACCTTATCAATAGTATAGCTGCCAGGTCTGGCTGGCAGCAGTTTGTAACTGGTACTGTACGGACTATTATCAGATACGCATACAGGATTCCTATCCTCAGTAATCGGTACTACTACGAAGTCATCAGGTACAGGCGGATCTATGCTACTGAGATTCCCAACTGTATAAAATCCGATATTATATACACCTAAGCTAACAACACTATAATCCAGTACACTGTACACCTTTGCACCGGTGATATACCCCGCGCTCATATTAAGCTCATCACAGTTTAACCGTTTTACCACCCTCAACTCCGGATCCGTGCACGAGAGATTTATAGAGTTGTTTGCATCGTATTTACCGCCCTTGATATCAAATCCGCCCACCAATGCCGTAATATTGTAGTTGATCTCATAAGGCGAGGTTGTTCCATCCCATGCCGGCGCAACAACAGTAAAATTGATCGATGCTTTGCTGTTTTTTTCCATACACCCCAGATTTTTAAATATCGTGTGGTCGTGGAACTCAAGATCATGATCTCCTGTAAATTCAAGTTCTCCGATATCCACCCTCAATTCAACATTCTCCACCCACGCCTCCCCCGAATTACTCACGTCTACCGTAATCGTTTTCTCCTTTTCAGGTGCATACTGGTCAGGGGATACAGTAATCTCTCCGAACGTCTCAGAGCTTGCACCAATATCAATAGCAAGTGCAGGTCTTCCCCTGCAATAAAAATTAAGATGTGCTGACGGTGTTTGATATTGGTCCGTAGTTATACCGGTCAGTTCTACTTTCAGTTCAGCATCCATTTGGAACTCCCTGTATTCCGGCTGCGCATTAAGGAACAGGATCTTGGCCTGCACCTCACCGCCTTTTTCAATAGATACGGATGTCGCGCTCAGGTCCGAATCAAAATCATCTGTACGCAGGATGTAATGCGTGTTATCAACTTCAAGTTCGTATGTCTTGCCCCATGCAATGGCTGCACTGCCACAGTTCACCCACTCCACATCGCCCTCAAGGTCGTCATCAGGACAGCAATCACCGGCTGTTGCCGCGGGGATCAGGATTACCGGAAGCAATAAAAGTATGATTGAGAATGAGATACATTTTAAAAAGCTGACGTACTCTCTGCTGACGTTGTCACACACTTTATCCCCCACGCCCCCTGTACCTATCCGTGCGGTGTATCTCGTTCCAATCATATTACAACATATACTAGCATCTATATAAATTCTGCCTGCATAATACATATAGATGTGAAATATCTATAGTTATTTTCAGTCCCTATATAGAATGAATTACAACCGGTTTTGCATTAGGATGCCCGGAACCATCTTTTGTATGAAACATAGATAAATAAGAAATATGCAAAAAGGGCAACAAAAACAGAAGGAATAGCTAAACTGAAGATTTCCGATGGTATATACCAGCACGTCGAATAGAAGGTATACAGTGAAAGTACCGTTGCAATTAGCATACTCATGATTATTTTCATATTCTCATATGATTGAACCCTTCCTTTATAGCATTTGCACATGTGAATTGCATAGTGAATAGAGAACTATATAGATGAAATGTGTTTTAGCACTACCTCAAAACCAGTAATTTTAATAGAGGATTTCAAAATCATTGATAATTATCGCAGACACAGATTTACACAGATGCGACTTTAAATCTGTGTAATCCGTGTCTAAAAAATCACTGGAAAATGATACTGTGCCATATATTTGTTTTGCTGAAACAAAAACCAATATAAAACCTGCACAATACTATGTCTCCTTGAATATCTCGTACCCAAAAACTGTAATCGTGATCATAACAGATACCAGTGACAGCACAAGTACTGTATTTGAGTAATAGACATTAAGCACATACCACGAAAATCCCCCCATAACATGCGTAATGCTCATCAGCAGGATGATGGCAACACCAATGTAATAAATATTCGAATCAGCGAGGTATTTCAGCACAGTATAACCGGCAATGTAGTAAAAGAAAATAGTAAGTAACAGATACGGAATTACAACATCGTGTCTAATCGCGTATGTCAGGGTCGGGCTGAATTCGTATTGTAGGACTGTTGCGATACTGCCGGCAAAATAGAACGTCAGGCTATAGTCGATAATAACCCCCACACAAAGAAGGAGTGGAAGTATCCTATAACTGTGATAGATCGATTGTAAGTTCTGCGATATTTGCTGCATAATCACTGATCCTGTTAAAACTGTCCAGAATAATCTCGATCGATGGAGCAGCTGGCGATTGGCTGATTTCGGATACCTTCCTGCCCAGATCCTTTTTCTCTTTCAAAACCTTATTTGCAAGATCCGTGTCTGAGTGCCTGAGCGATTCAACACTGTGGGAGACAAGACCCTGTGAAACTTTCCCGAGTCCCATGACCTGTATCAAAACATTATCCGATATCTCAGCATGGTTGAGATGTCCTGCAATCTTGGCTGCATGATCACCGATGCGCTCGATATTTTGTGCAGCGAGCCGATAATAGAACGATTCAATAAGATTCAGTTCATCCCTTTTCGAAACCCTGTTCGAATCCAGACGGTTGATATACTGTTTTGAGACCAGCAGATACATCCTATCAACATCATCATCCCTTGCAATAATCTCATTAAGCAGTCCGCTGTCCTTTACTTTCATGACATTGATCACATCATCGAGCATCAGGAACACAAGCGAAGACATACGTTTAAATCCCTTTTCAAGTGTAAATTCATCAGTATCAAGAAGATCCTGGATCACGACCTTATCATCAGTTTCTTCAACAACTTCAATCCCGATCAGGTTGTGGCACATTCCCCTTATCTCTTTTTTTATCTTCTGCGGGATATAGCTTCCACGTATCTCGATGAACTGGTACCCGCCTATCACATACGCACCTATGATATTACGCCTGAGCTCATCTATTTGCTTATCGCATTTCAATTTCTTAACACGCGGGGGTGCTTTGTAGCCCGGCGGTGTGACCACTATTGCCCCATCACTTCGGTATGAGATAGAAACCATTGAACCGGCTGCCAGTCCGGAATTCACAGCCCACTTCTTCGGGAGTGTAACAATAAATGTCGATTTTCCCGTCATCTGCACTTTTCTTACATCCATACTGTAAAACACCTCAGTTCAGCTTCACCCTGTCACCTGTTACCATATACACCACACTCTCGCAGATATTGTTGGCATGATCTCCGATCCGCTCAAGGTAACGTGCCACAAACGTCAGGTGTGATGCATTGGTAATCCTTGTCGGGTACTCGACCATCAACGTAATCAACTCCCTCCTGACCTGGTCAAACAGTGCATCGATCTCATCATCACGTTTTGCAGTCTCGTATGCCAGATCAGAATTTGATTCGGTATAAGCCTGCATTCCCCCTTCTACCATCTCGCATGATATCTGAGCCATTCTGGGAATATCGATTAAGGGTTTGATATGTTTTTCATCCCTTATCGCAACAGCGATCTTTGCGATATCCACAGCAAGGTCGCTCATCCGCTCAAGATCGAGATTGATCTTAATCACAGCCCCGATCATCCGCAGATCCCGTGCCATTGGCTGCTGAAGTGCAAGAAGCCGCATGCATGCAGTCTCGATCTCCGCAGAAAGATCATCTATTTCATCGTCACCTTTTATTACAACTTTTGCCTGTTCAACATCGTGACACTGCAGTGCTTTGACCGAATTTTTGATTGCTGTACCCGCCATCTCACCAAGATTTAAGACCATCTGTTCCAACTTTGCAAGTTCTTCATGATATTCTTCCCGTACCATTATATCCCTCATGTTCTAACTTTTGTTTCCACTCTCGATCTCATTTTTCATCCGAACCGTCCAGTAATGTAATTCTCTGTACTCTCTACGACAGGACTTTCAAAGATCTGTTTTGTCTCTCCGAACTCGATCATCTCACCGAGCAGGAAAAACGCCGTGTGATCAGACACTCTAGCAGCCTGCTGCATATTGTGCGTCACGATGATAATCGTATAATCACGTTTCAACTCACTGATCAGGTCTTCGATCCTGGCTGTCGATATCGGGTCAAGTGCGCTGCATGGCTCATCGAACAGTATCACATCCGGTTTCACTGCAAGTGTTCGTGCAATGCAGAGCCTCTGTTGCTGTCCCCCGCTCAGGTCAAGTGCGGGTTTGTCCAAAATGCCGCCCACCTCATCCCACAGCGCAGCAGCTTTAAGGCTGTCCTCGACCACCTTATCCAGTTCGCGTTTTGTCTGCGTCCCGTGAATGCGCGGTCCATATGCAATGTTGTCATAGATGGACATCGGGAACGGGTTTGGCTTCTGGAAGACCATACCTATCCTCTTTCTCAGGATAACAACATCCATATCATTTTCATAGACATCTCTGCCTTCAAACAGCACCTTACCGGTGATGCGGCATCCCTTTATAAGATCGTTCATCCGGTTGATGCACCGTATAAACGTGGATTTACCGCATCCGGACGGGCCGATCAGGGCAGTGACCATGTTCTTCTGTATCGGAATCGAAATATCTTTCAAAGCCTGTGCATCACCATACCAGAGGTTTAAGTTGCGGCTTTCGATCTCAATGTCTTTTGTCCCCATCAATCTTATCTCCTTATCTCATTTTATCATCTAAAATCTTTACATTCCCTTTCTCTTTCCTTATCAATGCCGTAACCCCGATCTGGTCTGGTAGTAACGCTGTATCGCAACAGCAGTAAAGTTGATCAGAAGTACCATTCCGAGCAGTACAGCCGCACTGCCATACGCCATTTCATCGGATATCCCCTCCGACGCAAGGATATACAGGTGGTACGGAAGCGCACGCACCGGCTCGAATATCGATTCCGGCAGAAGCAGCGAGGATCCGGCCGTATACATGATCACGGCAGTTTCACCGATCGCCTTTCCAATTCCGAGTATGACCCCGGTCGTGATGCCTGGAAGAGCATTTGGAAGCACGACCTGCCGGATAGTCTGCCATTTCGTAGCCCCGAGCGCAAGACTGCCTTCCTTTAGACCACCTGATACTGTTTTAATCGCTTCTTCTGATGCCCTGACAGTCCATGGCAGTATCATGAACATCAACGCAACACCTCCTGAAAGGATTGAAAAACCGAACCCGAGATATACCACAAGGAATGCGTATCCGAAAAGTCCGATCACAATTGACGGGATCCCTGCAAGACATTCCACACCGAATGTGATGATACGCGTTACAGCATTATCAGGTGCATACTCGGTAAGGTATACCGCAGCTCCGACACCGATCGGGCCTGCAGTCAGTATCGCAACCGCAACAAGGCAAAGCGTTCCGATAATGGCAGGAAAAATACCCCCTTCTGCTCCGCTCAGGCGCGGTGCATCCAGAAGGAACGAAATATCTATTACCCCGATCCCGCGGTAAACAATCGTGCCGATGATAGACATCAGGATCAATACTGTTGCGGCAGCTGATGCCCATAACAGCAAACTTGCTGCCCTGTCAGTAGTATCCGGTGAGAATATCCTGCCGCGAATTGCTCTGCTCATCGCCCTGCCTCCATCTTTGACTTCAATGCACGGTGTGAGATTGCGTTTAAGATGGCAACCATCACAAAGAGCACAATGCCTGTTGCAAAGAGCGCCTGCCTGTGGTCACCCGGAGCTGCATAGTTCATCTCGATCACGATATTTGCGGTCATGGTACGCACAGGATCAAGCACGTCATAGAACGGTGCAGGTAGGATCGGGGAATTTCCTGTGACCATCAACACTGCCATGGTCTCACCTATGGAGTTTCCCATACCAAGTATAACGGCTGCTACGATCCCGGACCTTGCAGCCGGCAGGATTACATTTCGAATTGTGTGCCACCGGGTGGCGCCAAGTGCCAGAGATGCTTGTTTATATGTTTCAGGCACTGCAGTAATGGCATCTGCCGAGATGCTGATAATATGGGGTAGTGCCATAATTGCGAGTATCACAGAGCCGGCAAGGATGCTGAAACCGAATCCTCCGGCGCTGTCCCTGATCAACGGTACAAGCAGGACAAGTCCGAAGAATCCGAGAACAACCGAAGGGATCCCTACAAGCAGTTCGACCCCGCGCCTAATCAGTGCCTCTGCCCAGAGAGGTGCGATCTCAACCAAAAAGACCGCACAGCTGATCCCGAGTGGAACAGCAAGGACCAGCGAGCCGGCTGCGATATAGACCGATCCCACGATCATCGGAAATATCCCGTATGAGGGTTCGCCATCCATTGCGATCGGATTCCATTCCATCCCGAGACAGAAGGTGTGTATCCCGAACTTCAGGAGAAACGGCGCACCTTCCTTGAACAGGAACACCATGATCAGCAGTACAATTACGACCGCTGTGACCGCTGATGCGAACAACAGCGCTTCGATCATCCGTTCACGGGTTTGTCGGGTCATGCTGGATCATGTTTTTAAAAATATTTCAGGTACTGAATCAACAATCAACGTCTGCTCCCCTGTAGGAAGCACCCGGTAGATCCGAATACGTTTCCCGGTATCCCCAGTGTCCCCTTCCCCATCATTTTCGATCTCGATGAGGTTGTAGCACTGGGTCGTT
>JAUWBW010000088.1 GCA_030609665.1 Methanosarcinaceae archaeon
ACCCCCTTTTTGCATTTTCAAAATATATTTTAATTAATCCTTATTTTTCGATCTTTCAAGTAGCGTCAACGAGCGGATCCACTCACCTTTAGGTTCGCGCGATGTACCAACAACCAAACGTTTCATGTTCCCTACCTGTTCAACCATACCCTGCGCCTCAATGACCTCGCCAACAAGCGCCTGACCTGCGTATGTGTGAGTGTATGAGAGCACATGGTCGATCTCATCATGGTCAACCTTATATACCGAAGGACTGTCAAAAGCAAAGTCAGCATTCGTAACTGTTGCTTCTATCTTCATTATTCCGATATCTTTGCCACGCTGCATCGGTTCTTTTATCTGATCCCAGTCGCGCACGAACAATAGATCAAAATAAGTCCCATCCACCATACCTCGATTACCTTTTCGCTTCTCATGCACTATAAATTCATCAAACGATATCTCAGGTATCCGTTTTTCATAAATACGCTGCCACATCGCATCATCAATATTCTCGATGCTGCCTGCCTTTGAATTTGAGTTTGAACTTAACTTTGCAGCCGCAATGGCATCACGCGCAGTGAACCAATCTTTCCCATAAACAACAAAATCAATGTCCGAAGTCTCATTTTGCAATCCGGGTAATAAAGATCCTGTGACTCCCATCTGTGAGAGTGGGATGCCTGCATCCTTCAGTACCTCAACAATTGCGGCAACCCTGTGGTCTGTCTCGACAAGTTGAGGGATGCAATCGTTTGGATGCAGCAGACGTTTGACCTCTTTCTCAGGAACCACGTGGACATCCTGAACCCACTCAGGTCTATTTTCCCTCATGAAGTCAAAAGCCACATCAAAATCATATTTCTTGTAGCGAATTCCATCGAGTTCCCGCTCACCATTTTCGTCCGGCACATACCTGAATGTCGAGCGTATGCCATCCGGATGGAAATAATCCGCCACTGCAAAGATCCAGTCGTCCTTCGTGATAATAAAATCCCTGAGTCTTGTTTTGATCATAATCTTCAATCCAATATTTATCCGGTATTCATATATTTTGCATTTATATGGTTAACTATGTGGTAACAATACACCCGGATTCTTCCACAATGACAGTATGTTCGAACTGGGACACGATCCCACCCGATATTTCATGGAGCACAGGATATGCAATTATGTCACCTGTGGCAACATAATTCTCAATCTTAACACCATCCATGTCTTTGACCCAACGACGTGCGAACGGGAGACTCCCATACTGCCGATAAAGGTCATCAAGCAAACCATTGCTATGCGTATCGGAATTAGTATTATACTTATCGTGTATATGTTTTTCGAATAATTTATTCAAGGAAAATATCTGCGCATCCCCATTTCTTGTAGTACCTTTTCCATACGTCGCAAAAGGCTCAATAGCGATCACATCTCCTGCGAGCAGTGTATTCCCCAAAGATGCCGCATAGTTTGGTATATTCACATTCCCATGAAGGCTATATTGATCAAGGCTGTGTCCTGTGAGGTCATATATTGGTGTAAATCCCCTCTTGTTTATTGTGTCCTCAATAACTTTCCCCATTTCCCTAACATTTACTCCTGCACAGGTCATGGATATCACATTTTCAAGTGCCTCTTTTGACGCATCGATCAGGTCTGTATGCTCACTGGTTGATATCTCAACCGTTGCTGCCGTGTCTGCAATGTACCCATCGATATGCACCCCGATATCGATTTTAACCACGTCGCCTTTTTGCAATGTGAGAGAGTCATTGGCAGGTGGCGTATAATGAGATGCGATCTCGTTTATCGAAATATTGCATGGAAATGCAATCTCGCCGCCAAGTTCAATGATACGTGCTTCTGCTACCTGAGCAAGTTCCAACACAGATACATCTGCTTTGTGTGAAGCGTATTTGACTGCCTCTCGCAAGACCTTTGATGCTATCTGCCCTGCATCTGTGTAGCATTGTAATATGTCGGCATCCATTTTGTAACCTGTACCTGAAAATGTGTGATCTTAGTTATGTCGGAAACGGCAGGTAATTATAAAACGTTACCTGAATTTATCGGATAAAGACAAAGCACTTAAACCACAGAAGATACTCACCTCCTGCGGAACAATAAAGGTGCTTGACCTAAAATATAGGTGGGATTTTTTTTACATCTGATGGGAATCTGAATTTCCACTGAAAGACGATATTGACTCCTATACCAATAGTTGATTATGTGGTAGTACATGAACTTGTTCATCTGAAAGAGAAGAATAAATGGAAATTACCCGTGTTTGTGCCCAACTTTTTTTACAAATCTGGCACTAAGCACAAATTATATTCAACAAAAAAAGGGTGATTATTCATCACCCTGAAAACAGTCAGTAAAAAAAGTTACCTACTCTTCTGCAGGTGTGTCTTCAACAGGCACATCTTCTTGTGTATCTACAACAGGTACTTCCGGTGTATCCTCAATAGGCACATCTTCTTGTGTATCTACAACAGGTACTTCCGGTGCATCCTCAGGTGTTGCGTCAACAGGAGTTTCTACAGGTTTGGATCTAACTTCAGATATGTGTGCAGGTACTGACAAAACATGAGTCTTTCTGATCTCAACCCTTCTAAGAGGATAGATGTATTTTGCATTTCGGTATATGTTTGCAGACAACTTTCCGATGATTGCTTCCTCAATGAACTGCTCGTAGTTCACTTCAGATGCACGCTTTAAGACGATTTTGATCATCTCTTCCCTGATACCTTTTATCTGGCTTGTACGTGCTCTTTTAACTGTGAAGCATGTAGGTTTTACAATAACCTTGTAGCCGTCTTTTGTTGTAACATTGAGATTTGCATCGATCCTTGAGGTCTGACGCTTTACAATTGAACGAAGATAATCGGTAGTGAGCTCATGACCAAGGAATTTCGTGTGTGCAACATCGCCCACAACGTCATTGATCTCGAGTTTGAGTTTTGTGTTATGTTTTGAGAAATCGTTTGTGAGTTCACCAACAGTTGTCTCAACAACGCGCCCGATCAGATTCTCAGGATCGCCGGTTGGAGTAAAACCGATACGGTTACTACCCATGAACTTTGGTATCTCAACAGCATACCATGTTTTTGATTTCCACTTATCTAACTTCCTCTGTACTTTCCGTGCCAATAAAATTCCTCCAGTGTTATCGTAATGTTAATGAAGCGTTAACTTTTGTTAACGTATTGTTAATGTGTCGTTAATGTAATATGTTCAATTCAATCCATGCAGTGCTCAATCTTTGGTCGTCCGACCTATGAACAGTTATATTATTAGCTATTAATGGCCGTCTATAATCAACATGTCCGTATATAAGCAAATCGGTCAAACCGGCTTTGTGTTAAAAGTCAGATCATGCCCCGATTTTCTATACGGACTCCTTGCTTATCCCTCATTACAACATTTCCCCATCAAAACCTTTAGCAAAGAACGATTTTGCTCCACCGTGTACCACAGCATAGATGGAATTGTGAGAACTACATGACGATGTGGGACATTGAACATTGCTTTTTTGAGAGATTTTGCCCATTTGTCTGTGTGATTCTTACCACAATTCGTGCAGATGCGACTGTTGCATCCAAAATAAACGGTTTTGAACTCGCCACAGCATTCGCATTGATATGTAAAGTAACCGCGATTCTTGTCCTTGCAGGAAAGCATCTTGTTGACTTCTTCGATCTCAACATTGCGAAAAATGTCTTTACGGTTAAGACAAAATTGTCCACAGTTGCCGTTGTCCTCGAATATACGTTTGACAGTGAGAGTTTGCTTGGATGGAAAGATAGTAGTTTGCAACAATGAGATGAATTTGCATAGAACTTAATAAAACATATTGCTTATAAGTGCGAGAAGTTCTAAATTATATTATAATAAAAAGTCTCAAATACTCGATAGAAATGTAGGAATGTGCCAAGCTGACGTGCGTACTACTGCGGTCAGTTATAAAAACTTACAAATTTATAAAATCACAAACTTTTCAAAAACGCAAGACTCTCCACGCCCTCATCCACGCAATTGACCTCTGTCACAAACCTGCTCTTGTAGTTTGACAAACTATCCATCACGCGCTTCCAATCGACATTTCCTTTGCCAAGTGGCAGATGCTCGTCTTTTTTGCCCATATTATCATGCAGATGAACATGCGATATCCTGCCTTTGTACATTTTAAGGAAATCGTCCATGATCTCTGTACCCTTGCCTTTACCTATAGTGTTCGCATGACCTATATCAAGTGTCAGTCCGACATTATCACGGTTGACCTCTTCGACCATTTGAAGCATCTCCTGCGGATATTTCCCGAATATCTTGGGAACTTCGGGCATGTTCTCGACTGCTATCGTGATGCCGCAGTCTGCGGCAAAGTCACAGATTGATTGCAGGGATTCAATGTTGGTTTTCCATGCAAGGTCCGGCAACTGTGCGCCGTGGGGTGAGAGATAACCAGGGTGGATTACTGCAAGTTCTACAAAATCGGAAGCGATCTTGAGGAAATCTTTCATCTGGCACAGTACTTCGTTGCGTATTCCGGTGTTTAGGCCTGCGAGGTTCATGTCTGAGAAAGGAAGGTGGAGGGTCAGTTCCAGATTGGTGGTGTCGCGGATCTCCTGCACATGGGTGATCGTTTCGCCTGTCAGGCACTGTGTACCTTCCTGTACGATCTCCCATCCGGTATAGCCGTGGTCTTCGAGTTCATACGCCCAGCTAAATGGGTCTTCAACAACTGCGCGTGATGAGAAACTTACATTTTTTAGTTTCATATAATCCGACTTCTACAACCTGTGTTTTGTGTGTATTATTGTAATTATATATCGTTTACATCCAGCTCGATCAGAGGCTCGCCATCTTCCGTTTGCGGAGCAAGCCAGTCTATGAGGCGATCAAGTTCCTCCCCTGAATTTGCGTTTATTGTCACATGGATGGATCCGAGCGGTTCTTCTGTTGCAGGAAAGTTCAATCGGTTTACTGTAGCCACCTGTTTGTTTAGCATGAAATCCGTGGAAAGGCCGTCTATCGAATGACCTTTGTTCAATTGTGTACGTGCGGTGTCCAGTAGTCGCTCTTGTCTGAGCAATTCGTGCATTGTGAAAAGTGATTCAAGATTTCCGTGCCCGACAACGCGTGGTTTTGGCATGGATTGGTCCAAATTGGTCTCAAGTCTTTTGAACATGTTCGAAATGGCGAGGGCTACACGCTCTGTGTCCTCTGTGGGATTGACAATGGCTGATACTTCAACTTCTATCATGGAGCCGCTCCAAAAGTTCTACGATCTCCTGTTTGAATTCTTCAAGTCCTGTTGTGTTGGCAATGGTGATGTCAGATGCTTCTATTGCCTCGCCCATGCCCCACCCCAGTTCACGATCGTCCCTGCGTCGCAAGGCTTCGATGTCTGTCATGTCATCACTTCGACCGCGTGCTTTTACACGCTCAAGGCGTGTCTGGATCGAAGAGTCAATCTTGACAAGCGTGAAATCGTCTCCGAATTCCTGTTTAAAGAATTTGACTTCTGCGATACCCCGCACGCCGTCAATGACTACCATATCTGTGCCTGAGTTGTTTATTTTTGGGACACAGCGCTTTGCGACAGCGTCCATGCCTTCGTTTTCCCGAAGGTCAGTTCCGACACCGCCGGTATTTGCATCCGTGGGTTCGAGTCCGCTTTGAACCACTTCTTCGCGAATGACGTCGCCCATGTTGATGACATAGATGCCTTGATCTCCTGCAACCCTGGCAGCCTCGGATTTCCCGGATGCCGGCATTCCTACAAAAGCTATGATCTTCATTATAGATGGTCCTCTTATTGTTTTATAGTAGGATTTCATCATGGGTTTGATATTATTTATTAGTATGGTGTTTTGGCGGTGGGGTGGGGCAAATGAAAAAGCCACAGAGTACGCAGAGGTGGTTATGTGAGGGAGTAGGTTATAAGTTCACGTGCATTCGGCACATTCCACAATCGACGCACATCCGGCGTTTTCCGCTTGAAACTTCAATTAAACTTCAATTTCGTATCTGATTTTCAGAAACGGTACTAATATATCAAAAACAGTGTTCATCCTCGATTCACTTATTCCTCCGTCTTCGAAGGTGAATCGTTGGGATGGAACCCATATGGGATCAGAGGTCCAGTCCGGATACCTTGATATGCTCCAGCTTTCTTCGAGTGGAATTACGGCATCTTCGAGTATTTGCATGGTATCGTCATCAATCAGTTTGTTGAATTCTTTGAGGAAAAATGAGAATATTTCATGTTTGTAAATACCGATCTTACCTTGTGCAGCGAGACATGCTTTGAGTAATTTTTCGACTGCTTGCTGGGCATGATATGTTGCAAGGTTAAATTTTTCGTTTTCAAGTAGTATCGAGACTACATCATAATCGTTGTTTGCTTCAATGAGAAATGCTTTTGCAATATCCATTTTTCCGTTCAGTCCACCACTTCCCAGTAATCTCCGTGCATGATGGCTTTGTTTGGTACTATCTGGTTAAACTGCTGTTTCAGCTTTTCAAAGGTGCCATCGTCATGTAATGTGATCCCGTGGTTGAGGATGTTGAGTATAAGTGGATTAAGAGTGTTTAATGCCATAATCAATTCATCTGTGGAACCTGTTTTTGGAGATACCTGCCCGACTGTACGATAAAGTCTTTTCCGAAGTTCTATCTCGACATCTCTTCGTTCAGTCCAGTCTGCAAATTCTCTGTCTAAGATTATCAGCACATCGATGTCAGAATAAGTTTGCTCCAACTCTTTGGCATACGAGCCGTACAGAATTACACTACAAAGTTCGTTATGAAATATGTCCTTCAGTTCTGATATTAATTTATCAGTAATGTTCTTTGAAAGCATTTGATCGACTCTTTTCCTAAAGGCACCGTGTTGAAGTCATGTGATTTTTTATGTGACAATACAGTTAAAGTTTATGATTTTTAAATATATAAACCAGTCGTTGATTTTGATTCCCGCGAAGTCGGCGCGCGTCCGGTATTTTGCACTTGGAGCGGGCGCGGTGGTAGTTTCATTGTGAGGATTGTGGGCTTATGATCTATGGCGTGGGACAATTGAAAAACCGCAGAGGACGCAGAGGGCGCAGAGGTGGAGGTGCGGTGTGTCCAAAATCGATACGGAGCGCAGGCATAATGGACGGGATGAACAGGATTGACAGGATGACTCAAACCCACATTCAAATCCTGTGCATCCTGTAAATCCTGTCTGAAATTTTCTGCATGTTCACGCGCAGGTGGCGTATTCCAACCGGCGCGCGTCCGGTATTTTGCACTTGGAGCGGGCGCGAATGTGTGAAGATACGGCGCAGGGATCGTGACGATCTGGAACAGGGGCAGGCTTGTGGTCTATGGTGGATAATAGAGGTTGGTAATCGCTCGCCTGTATATGTTGCACCTACACTAACCTTAAATAAGATGTAATTCAAATTTTTATGTAATATGAAACAGCAGCAAAGTCCACAAATTCAATCTACGCCTAATATAATCATAACCAAAGATGGCGAGAGAGAATCTGATCTAAAAGTAATCGATCGGATACTTGATCGAAGGTATGAAGTATTGGTAGAACTGGGGTAGTTTATTTTTCAATATGCGTTTTAATAAACGTTAAACAAAAAGGAAATACTTGATTCTCATCTTCT
>JAUWBW010000119.1 GCA_030609665.1 Methanosarcinaceae archaeon
GTTCGGGATCGCACAGTCGGCGGCGTTCTCCACAATCAGCCCGTTCCTGTTCTCACTTCTCATTTCCATCACAGTGCTTGTGATCTCCTGTCCTTGCGCGGTCGGTCTTGCAACACCTGCCGCCATCATGGTGGGGACGGGCAAAGGTGCCGAGAACGGCATACTGATAAAAGATGGCGAGGCTCTGGAGCAGGCACACAAACTCAACACCATTGTGTTCGACAAGACAGGCACACTCACAAAAGGCGAGCCTCAACTCACCGATATAATCTCAACATCACACCACTCAGATGATGAGGTACTGCGAATGGCTGCGATAGCCGAGAAAGGTTCAGAACACCCGCTTGGTGAAGCGATCGTAAATGGTGCAGTGGGGCGTAATATCGTGATTGGAAATGCCAGCTCGTTCAAGTCAATTGCAGGTCACGGTGTTGAGGCTGAATTTGAAGGCAAGCGAATACTCCTTGGTACGCGGAAGCTCATGGCTGACAATGGCATCGATGTTGCGGAACTTGGCGAAGGCATGGAAACACTTGAAAGTTCAGGTAAAACTGCCATGCTAATTGCGCTGGATAATGAAGCCATTGGTATTGTTGCAGTTGCAGACACCCTTAAAGAGAACTCAAAGGAAGCAGTTGATAAACTTCACAATATTGGCATCGAAGTTGCCATGATAACAGGCGACAATGCAAGAACGGCATCTGCCATCGCGCAGCAGGTAGGGATCGATCGCGTGTTGTCCGAAGTCCTGCCGGAAGATAAGGCAGCCGAGGTTAAGAAACTTCAGGACGAGGGAAAGGTTGTGGCAATGGTGGGTGATGGTATTAACGATGCACCTGCCCTGATGCAGTCGGATATAGGGATTGCGATGGGTGCTGGAACCGATGTTGCAATGGAATCCGCACAGATCGTGCTGATCAAGAACGATATTCTGGATGTAGTTTCATCAATTCGCCTGAGCAAACTTACTATGCGAAAGATCAAACAGAACTTGTTCTGGGCGTTCGGTTACAACAGCATCGGCATACCGATCGCTGCCGGCATATTGTATCCGTTCGTACACAAGATATTAATAACACCCGCACTCGCAGCCGCGTTCATGGCAATGAGTTCGGTATCGGTAACGATGAATTCACTTCTTATGAAAAGGAGCAGGATAAAATGATGCTTGTGCAGTTACTTGGTGGTGGTGGAATGCGCCACCTGCGGCGGGTTGATAACTCAACGTCAAGAACAACTAAACAGGCGCGAGAAAATCCTCGCTATGCTCGGATTAACTCGCACCATATATTTATAAAATATATACTACGAGAAAATCTCCCTTCTGTCGAATTAAACTCGCACTATATATTTAAAAAATATATACAATAAAAAAAAGGAGTTTCACAAGAGTTTGTTAAACTCTGCGCTAAGGACACTGCCCTGTGTGACACCTGTGAAACGTCTTGCTTCAACGCCATCCTTTTCCATGATAAGTGTTGGAACTACACGAATACTATACTTTGCTGCAAGTTCCTGATTATGGTCAACATCCACTTCCTTGATCTCAACCTTGTCGCCAAATTCCTTTTCAAGTTCCTCAAGGATCGGTTTCTGCATTTTGCACGGTCCACACCATGTGGCTGTAAAATCTAATAATATTGGTTTGCCCATTTGTATCACCTATTTGTCGTAATTATTACTGCTAACAATTAACTGCTACGATTAACTGCTATGATTATTATCTGGATCATCGTATTTTTTGGGTTCTGGATAACATATCATACATGATCTGCATTTGTCAGGTATGGTTTTCTTTTTCATCCCGGTTCCTGACATAATATTATTCCTTTTATTAGAGTATTATCCTTTTACAATTATATGGTATTGCACTAATTACACACAACCATAGTACTACTCGCATAAATACGTTTCGCCTGTAAAGGCCTTGGGACAAAATTCACTCATCACCTTTTTTAAGCCAATGAGGCTTAATCCCTTTCATAATCTCTAGATACCTTATTCTCCGAATATTATGCGCAACCAACTTCAACCGTGTTTCAGTTGTTCTGCGTGAATCCAGCTTTTTCCGCAAGGTGCTCCAAAGCGACACTTTACCATAGAATTAACCATTTCCGATATTAATATTGTGTGATATTTCTCTAGTCAAACGTTGCGACGGCACACCCAACCGCAGCAGATCTGCGGGGCATGACGTGCCGTCGCTTTGTAGTTTCGTTTTAACTCTGCTATCCACGGTAATAAGTACCCAAAAAAGTTAATACGATGGTTTGTCCCAACCGCAGCAGAGCTGCGGAGTATAGTGATTAAGATGAAAAGGCAAAGCCTCTTCATTTTACGAAATCAATACCATATCTACGGGTTACGTTTTTCGCACCGCCATGCCCATATATCTGTGGTGATTTCACACCTGTAACAACAAGCATCGTGCGCACTGTGTGTTCCAGATCCGGATCGACCTGTGCTCCCCAGATAAGTCTTGCATTAGGATCAATGCGGCTGTACACTTCCTGCACAACGCTCTCTGCTTCTGCAATTGTCATGTCGGGTCCACCAACCACATTTACAAGAGCCGATGTTGCGCCGGAAATATCCACATCAAGAAGCGGGCTTCTGAGTGCTTTTTGAACAGACTCGATTGCCTTGTCCTCACCATCTGCCTCACCAAGACCGATCATAGCAACACCGCCATTTTGCATGACTGTCCTGACATCTGCAAAGTCAAGGTTCACAAGACCGGGTTTTGTGATAAGTTCAGTGATACCTTTGACCGCCCTCATCAGCACCTCATCGGATACCTTGAATGCTGCCTGAAGCGGCAATCTTGGAACGATCTCAAGCAACTTGTCATTTGGGACCACTATAACTGTGTCTGCCACATCCCGCAGCCTCTCAAGACCCGCCTCGGCGTTTGTACGCCTGACCTGTCCCTCAACTCCAAAAGGTAATGTGACGACTGCAATCGTCAATGCGCCTGCATCCCGTGCAGCCTCTGCAACTATCGGTGCAGATCCGGTTCCTGTACCGCCACCAAGTCCCGCAGTGATGAACACCATATCAGAATCTGCGACGACTGCATTAAGTTCGTCCACACTCTCAAGTGCCGCATCTTCCCCGATCTGTGGAAGACTTCCTGCACCAAGACCTCTCGTCTTTTTCCTGCCGATCAGTATTTTCTGATCAGCTTCGACATGCAAAAGATGCTGAGCATCTGTATTTAAAGCAATGATCTCTGCACCCCTAATACCCTCATCTCTCATGCGCTGGACGCTGTTTGAACCGCCGCCACCACATCCTATGACTTTGATATTCGTCTGCAACTCATGCAGCATTGCTTCAAGTTCTGCATCGATATTCTCATACACCGGAGCACTGGAATTAATGCGCCCCTCTTGTGCAGACCGTGCCAATGCCTCTTCTACGATGGATTTCATAAATGTTTTCCTCCAAGAGTGAAAATTGTTAATATTAAAAGTTGATTGTATTTGTTAATGTGATCGCTTTCTTATTTGATTGATATACCATTTCAGGTGTTATAGTATTTTCGTTGACCGTGACTGACTTCCCACTTGCAAGTTCCCCAAACATGGGACCTGGAGGAACGCCCAATTCACGAGCAAGCTCAGGGTTAAATTTTTTATCAATAATATATAGAATATTCTCATCGGGAATATATTTGATTTCATATTGTCCTTTTAGTATTTTAATGCATTCATTTGTAAGGTCCTGTACAACAGTCCTTGCGCACTCGTCATCGATACTGAAAATCACATGAGCGATCGTCCCATTTGAATGCTCAAGATATGCAATATTATGACTGTCCAAAAATACCCTGACACGTCTCTTATCTACAGTTTCGGCTTCCTGCAACAATTCCCGATCGATCTTGGCAGCTTTGACCCTGGGACAATTACACCCCCTGCAAGGCAAATTCAACATCTTGATCTCGCTTTTCATACCATCCGTAAGTTTTGCACGCCCACCCGGACAAAACTCGTTCGCCTTCAAAAGCAATTGCTTGCAAAACTCCCACGGAATCCCATTCATCTCCCTGATATCTCCTTCCCGTAACACCTCATACCCAAGTTCTTCAACGATCTTACCAATGCGCTCACGTTCCCTCGCAGACATGGACTTGCGGTCAAAATACACAAAATCCGCATCGGACTTCTCAAATGCCACCTTTATCATTTCTTTATCAATATGTGGCAACTGGTAGCTCGGAAAATTGTGTCCAAATGTAATTTCTGTCTCAAACAGTAATTTCAACTGGCGCGGCGCATAATGCCCCCCACCAAAACCAAGAGCTACAGGCACTTCCCCAAGGTCAAGAGACATAATGGCACTCGCAACGATCTCCCCGGGAACATAATCCTCCCATTGTGGTTCATCACTTCCGATCTCAGCATACACGGACGGAATATCAAGATTGGTAGGACCATGATGGGTCGATTCCATAGACACATCATAATCAGTGTTCTTTGCCAGCATCTGCATAGTTATAAGAAGCGACCGCAGTGCATGAGGTGCAGCCCTTGCAAATTCCTGCGGCCTTCCCCCAAATTCGGCATCCTTCACGTTCCCCGTAAAATGCGCGGTAAGAAGTTTGCGCCCGTCCTTGCTCTTATGCTTTGATGCAAAAATGATCAGTTTCGTTGGCAGACCACAATTGACCAGTTTCTCATCGATCCCATCCTGGAAAATATGATACTTATCGACCTCAACGATCCTGAAGTTGTCAAACTCATAGATAGAACAAACATCTCCACAACCATCACCGCATGGACACCCAATATGTATCCATTCCCGCATGGACAAAAGATGGTTTTTGATATTCTGGCTTGCTTTGTCAAGAGTTGAGCAGACAATCGTTATTTTTGGCTCCTCTGCTTGCTGTGAATTTAAAATTGGAATCTCGGTCATTGGTGGATCTCTTTGATAATTGATAAATTAATAATTAGTAACTTGTAATTGATATTTGTTAACTGGGTTAAGGTAGACTGCATTATATAAATCTGTCACCTCAATAACATCCACCATATCAACAAAACTCATGCATATTCCCCTACCGTTTCAGCAGGTCGAACACCCACCTACTGACACTTGGCGCCACATTCCCACACCTGCGATAAAAAACGGTTTCAAGACCCATACGTTCATACTCATCCATCAAATCTTGTACCTCTGATTGCAACTTGAACGTATAGAAGTGCACCATTCCTTCATTTTTCACAAGCGGCAATATGCTCGGAAGATATGAATCCATCCCGTAAGGAGTTGGTACGATCGCCCTGTCGAAATGAATGTCAGGAATGTTGACAATATCCGATGCATCCGCATTTATGATAGATACATTCGACTCCACCCCATTCAGCCTTACATTTTCCGCAAGCCATTTACACGCCTCTGTGTTTTTCTCGATTGCTGTGATCTTTGCACCGGAAGCGGCAGCCGGAACTACAAACGGACCCACCCCGCAAAACGGGATTATCACATTCTCGGAAGGGAGAACCTGCGTTGTGACCCTGTTCCTCTCAAATCCAAGGCGGCTGTTGAAGAACACTTCATTCAGGTCAAGCCGATACTTGAAGCCAAATTCCCTGTGCAATGTCACTGCATCAGAACCAAGCAGTCTCTCAAATCCCCCAACCCTTTTTTCGCCATCCAGTTTAGCCACTTTATTGAGAACTGTATTGATATTCCGCACTTTCCGCAGGTCTCCCATCAAACATAGTATTTTTCACATTCTTTGCCCATCAATCTCAAAATATCCCACAATTCATCAGTCATATTTGCCACCCTTTTCTCAACAGTTCCATTAACTGGAATTGCCAATTCCGTAATCCTCCTAAACATGAAAAATACCCACTTCATCGTAGGGTTCTGTGACGGCTTCTTTACTTGATTTTTGACAAATTTATTAGTTTCTTTTAACCTGCCTCTTAACTTCCATTGAGCAATTGAATA
>JAUWBW010000065.1 GCA_030609665.1 Methanosarcinaceae archaeon
TGGCTATGACTGAGGCCTTCCAAGCCTCAAACCCGGGTTCGAATCCCGGTCGGCGCATTCCCTTCTTTTGTTTCCCTTTATTTTCAAAATGTGCGGGGGTTGCCCAGCCTGGCCAAAGGCGCAGGGCTTAGGACCCTGTCTCGTAGGAGTTCGTGCGTTCGAATCGCACCTCCCGCACCAATCAGTTGGGTTATAGGTAACTCTATTCTTTTGTACGCTAACATTTGTACAATGAATATAAAAAAAATGATAACATTTAATTAATTTAGAATATTTTATTACCTTTTATCATCTTTACATAAAACAATTATTTTAAATATAAAGTAATTTAAATAAAGATGCCTGGAAAAAGAGTATCTAAAAAATAATTATATTGCTCCTACAATTGTAGTAATTATTGGAATATTATTTTTAGTTTTTGTCATCAATCCGTATATTGATCACCAAAAAACAAAAACAGAAACAGATTATCATTTTGATCAAGCAAATCATTTTGTAAACGAAGGTCAATTTGAAGAAGCAATTGATGAATATAAAGAGATTATAAAAATCTCAGTAACTATTCAGCCCTATCGCCATTTATCCAAAATAATTCATCAATCTTACCAATTCTTGATTAATATCCACTTACGCAATTGATAACTCTGGAACAAATGGATTTCCATTGAATACATCTCTAATTGCATCAATAACAGAAATCATATTCTTTTTTGCAGTCGATATGTATCCTCTAATGCGACAGAAAGACTCCGCTCCCTGAGTGCTTCGGAAAGTACCCGATATCTTCTGCTGTACCTTCGTCATTCTAACATCCCTCTCTGCTTGATTATTATCAAACGGAACTTCAAAGTCATGCATAAACCTGAGAATATCTCCCTTGTATTCAATGAATCGGTCAAGTAAATTTTTAATCTTCGTTTGCTTTTTTCTTCCCCGCTTTTTTGGTTGTGCATTCACAACCAAAGGAGGTGGATTTTCTTCCAGTCCCATTTTGGTTATGTCATTATACATCACTTCAAAGTGCCGAATTTGTTTCACCCCTAAGCAATTGGATTGATCTCGTGTTTCATCCACACACTTTTTAATTTCGAGAAGTAGATCATCCATCTTCTGTGTCCACTGCTGTTTATCATCAGAAACACCTAGCAGTTCCCTCAAAAGATGTGCATTGCAAAGTGAATGTTTGCACTCATATTTGTAATACGGTTTCCAGAAATCATGAACTGCAACACCATTATAATCAGGTAGTACATTCATGTCATTCATTGCTTCATATCCTCTTTTTCGGTGTACAAAATAATATGTCAGTTTATCTGTACTGGCAACATGAAGCCAGTTACGCACCCCATTTATTCTCGATCCGGTTTCATCACAATTGATAGCATGGGATTGCTGCAAGAGTGTCTTACTTTCATTTTCAAAACACTCAAGCTTTCCAAAGCATTCATTTTCTGCCCTGATTAGTGTTGCAGGACTTATCTCACAACCACAAACATCAGATAATAATTCACAACTGCGTTCATAAGGAATGAGTTGATAATCATGCAAATAGACTGCAAGAGCTCTTATGTATGGACTGTATTGTGTGGGCTGCGTTATGCCATCAGGAAATTTAGCTTTGTTGATTTGACCACAATTAGGACAAGATTTTCTTTCAGATTGATGTTCAATCGTTTTGAGTGTAATGGGAGGAATGTCAAAAATCTGTCTTTTTTCATAATCGATAGTGTCTTCGTCCTTAAGAGATATGCCACAATTGCTACATTGTTCCACATTATGGATCACTGTTTCATCAGGATTATCAACCATTCGTAATGTTGAACCAGTGTGTCCTTTTTGCCCTCCTGCTTTCTTCCCACTCTTTTGACGCCTATTTTTTACAGTAGGTTTCGTTTTTGCATATGCGTCAGTTGAAGGGGGTTTACTGCTGTTGCGACTGTTTTTGTTGAGTTGATTTTCTAATGACTTGATGCGCTCTTCGAGTTTTGCAATTGTATCAATCAGTTGTTCTATTACATTGACAACGGCTTCTGGGCCAGCATCATAAATTGCAAGAATGTCTTTGCGTTCCAAATTAATCCCCTCAGATAAATGGAATATTTTGCGTATTATTGAATATTTAGTTTAGAAGAAGTCATTGCATATTATTTTTTCGATGTGTTTGGAGGGGGTGAAAATTAATGGCTGAATAGTTACTGCCAAATAAACAATCTTATTGATTTTTCTTTCGTAAATGAAGCATGCAGTGATCTTTATTCACTCAACAAACAGTCTCATTGAAATTATAATATGGCATAATAAATTTAAGTTGTAATATGGTTAAATTATTAACTCATTGTGTTTTATAGGTATTATGTTTAAATTCAACAAGTCGCAGATCGCAGCTTTGGAAATTTTTGTTCTTATAACGCTGGTATACCTGATATTCGAAGTTCCGATAAGCAATGAGATCACTCTGCTATTATTCTCGCTTCTGGTAGTTTTGCTAATCCTGTTTGTGCTGCTTGTTCGAAGTTTGCTTGGATATGGGCATGGCGAGAACAAAGAAGAAACAAGCGAGAATTAATAAGTAAGAAATAGTTTTGGCGGCTGGATTTGGTAAGGCGCTGCCAGTCCTTATTATCAATTAGTTTATTGCAATCTATTCATCCTTTTCAAGAACAGCCTGCGCCGCCGCCAGTCTTGCGATTGGCACACGGTATGGGGAGCAACTTACATAGTTAAGTCCGATCTTGTATCCGAACTTGATCGACTGTGGGTCACCGCCATGTTCGCCGCAGATACCGATTTTGAGATTCTCGCGCGTGGATCGTCCCTTTTCTATTCCAATCTTGACAAGTTGACCTACTCCACCCTGATCAAGTACTGCGAATGGGTCATTGTCAAGTATGCCATGGTCTACATAATATGGTAAGAATTTACCTGCGTCATCCCTGCTGAACCCGAAAGTTGTCTGAGTCAGGTCGTTGGTACCGAATGAGAAGAATTCTGCTTCCTCTGCTATTTGATCTGCGGTAATGGCAGCTCTTGGAAGTTCGATCATAGTACCGACAAGATATTCCAGCTCAACATTCCTTTTCTCGATCACAGATTCAGCCACACGTATTGCATTTTTCTTTGTAGTCTTAAGTTCTTCAACATGGCCTACAAGAGGTATCATTATTTCCGGAACAATGTTCATTCCCTCGGATTTGAGTTCACATGCAGCTTCGATGATAGCTTCAACCTGCATCTCATAGATCTCCGGATATGTAATCCCAAGACGGCATCCCCTGTGTCCGAGCATTGGGTTGATCTCATGCAACGTTTCCACACGTGCAATCACTTTCTTTACCTGCTCGATCTCTTTTCGATCCCCGCCTGCAGATTTGAGTTCCCTGAGTTTTGCTGCAAGTTCTTCATGATTTGGAAGGAACTCATGTAATGGCGGGTCAAGGAGCCGGATTGTCACAGGGTATCCGTCCATTGCACGGAATATCCCTAAGAAATCGCTCTTTTGCATTGGCAGGAGTTTTAACAGTGCTTCCTTTCTTGAATATTCATCCTCTGCCATGATCATCTCACGGACAACAGGGATCCTGTCGTCTCCAAAGAACATATGCTCTGTCCTGCAAAGTCCAATACCCTCTGCACCGAAATCGCGCGCGACTGATGCATCGTTAGGTGTATCTGCATTTGTTCTTACACCAAGTGTACGAACCTCATCCGCCCATTCGAGTATTGTTTCAAGATTTTTGCTAAAACCTGCTGTAATAAGTTCTACTTCGCCAAGTATGACATTTCCGGTGGTACCGTCAAGAGTCAGGTAGTCACCTTCGCTGATAGTGTATCCATCAACTGAAATGATGCCCTTTTTCATATTGATCGTAAGGTCACCACATCCGGCTACACATGGTTTACCCATCCCTCTTGCAACAACTGCTGCATGTGATGTCATACCTCCGCGGACTGTGAGTATACCTTCTGCTGCATTCATGCCGCCTATGTCTTCAGGAGACGTTTCGGTACGCACAAGTATTGTTTTCTCGCCGTCTTTTGCCATCTCTTCGGCATGTTCTGCGGTAAACACGACTTTACCGACCGCCGCGCCTGGCGAGGCAGGCAATCCGTTTGTGATAACTTCCAGTTCAGCGTCAGGATCCATCATCGGATGTAATAATTGGTCGATCTGTTCAGGCTCGATCCGTAAAAGCGCAGTGTTCTTATCGATGAGTTTTTCATCCACCATATCAACTGCGATCTTAACTGCGGCAGCCGCAGTTCGCTTTCCGTTTCTTGTCTGGAGCATGTAAAGCTTACCATCCTCGATGGTGAATTCGATATCCTGCATATCCTTGAAATGTTCCTCAAGTTTTTGGTATATCTGAACAAGTTTCTCATAATTCTCAGGCATTTTGTCTTTCAGGGTTTCAATTGGTTGTGGTGTCCTGATACCGGCAACCACGTCCTCGCCCTGTGCATTGATAAGATATTCGCCAAAGAACCGTTTTTCACCTGTGGCCGGGTCTCTGGTAAATGCTACGCCTGTACCTGATGTCTCGCCCATGTTGCCGTACACCATGGTCTGGACATTCACTGCGGTTCCCCAATCACCCGGGATGTTGTTAAGACGCCTGTATGTATTGGCACGCTGGTTGTTCCATGAGCCGAAAACAGCATCAATGGACATCTGGAGTTGTTTTCGTGGGTCCTGTGGGAAATCTTCGCCGGTCTTTTTCTTGATCAATACCTTGAACTTTTCAACCAGTTCCTTGAGTGCATCAACATCAAGTTCAGTATCAAGTTTGGCTCCCTTCTCTTTTTTCACTTCATCTATTATGGATTCGTAATTCCCATATTCGATGTCAAGAACAACATCCCCAAACATTGTAAGGAATCTGCGGTAACTGTCATAGGCAAATCTTTCATTATTGCTCTTGCGGACAAGTCCCAATACGGATCTATCATTCAGCCCTAAATTCAAGACAGTATCCATCATCCCTGGCATGGACACGCGTGCACCTGAACGAACTGATAAAAGTAGTGGGTTTTCGGAATCTCCGAATGTCTTACCATTTATCTTTTCAAGTTTACCGATCGCTTCATCTATCTGTTCCATCATCCCATCAGGGTATTGTTCATTTTCAAGATATAGCACACATACTTCTGTTGTTATTGTAAATCCAGATGGTACTGGAATTCCCATGCTAGCCATTTCAGCAAGGTTTGCACCCTTTCCCCCAAGCAGGTTCTTCATGCTGTTTTTACCTTCAGTTTCACTGTTTCCAAAAAAGTATACAAATTTTTGATTTGCCACCAGATTTCCTCCACAGGATGTGATATATTGTAATTGATAATATTGCTGCTAATGTTGCTGATATCAGTGATAATTGTACACGTTAACAGGTGTTATTTTGTATTTAAGGTTGCGGTTATGATTGCCTTTTTTTGTTTTTTTCGAAATTCAATAAGCCGATTTTTATGTAACATAGGTGTGTTCATTAAAACCTTTATAAACCAAACAACTTTTGTATTTAAGAATTTGCGAAATGCTTATATATGATTGTTCCATTGTATATATACTTTCAAATCAATTTATATGTGATTAATCGAGAGGGATGAATGAAACGACTTGGAACTGTTTTACACGTATTGACACCTCGGGGTTTGATTGTCCGGGACGAGAGACTGGAATCGTCCGAGTCTGGAAAATCTGCCAATAAAGTACATGCTAGTAAAGTACCTAAACTTAATTCGGCTGTTTTGAACAAATCGGTTAAGCAAATCGGGAAAGTTAGTGGTATTATTGGACCTGTGGAACATCCATATATTTATGTTAAACTGTCAAAGGGCGTGGATTCGAAACAACATATTCACGCAAATGACCGTGTTTATGTTTTATGATACGAGTCAATGATGAGATTCATTTATTGTGATTATTTGTGATTATATATCTTTAAACTATGGCCTGATAAACATTATATTTATAAATTCAAGGTGATGACAAAATGGTTGAAGTCGAAAGAGTACGATATTCAGAAACTTCTGAACGAGAGAAGATACGTGCAATGATCAAGGCACGTAAAGAGCACGAAAAAAGTGAAGATGAAGTAAAAGCAAAGGTCGAATGTCCGGAATGCGGAAGTCGCAATCTTGAACATGATTATGAACGTGCCGAACTTGTATGTGCAGATTGTGGTCTTGTTGTTGATGCGGAGTTTGTTGACCAGGGACCGGAATGGCGTGCATTTGACCATGACCAGCGCATGAAGCGTTCCCGTGTGGGCGCACCAATGACGTATACTATTCACGATAAAGGTCTATCTACAATGATCGACTGGCGAAACCGTGATTCATACGGTAAGTCAATATCATCAAAGAACCGTGCGCAGTTGTACCGTTTGAGAAAATGGCAGCGTAGGATACGAGTCAGCAATGCAACAGAGCGAAACCTTGCTTTTGCGCTTTCAGAACTCGATCGTATGGCATCCGCACTTGGTCTTCCAAGAACCGTACGTGAGACCGCAGCTGTCGTTTATCGAAAAGCCGTTGACAAGAACCTTATCCGTGGGCGAAGCATTGAAGGAGTTGCTGCAGCAGCATTGTATGCAGCATGTCGCCAGTGCAGTGTTCCAAGAACACTTGACGAGATCGGAGAGGTTTCAAGGGTCAGCAGGAAAGAGATTGGCAGGACATACCGCTTTATCTCAAGGGAATTGTCCCTTAAACTCATGCCTACATCTCCGATCGACTATGTGCCAAGGTTCTGTTCAGGACTTACCCTCAAAGGCGAGGTACAGTCAAAGAGTGTTGAGATCCTGCGACAGGCTTCCGAGAAGGAACTTACAAGCGGACGCGGACCAACAGGTGTTGCGGCTGCTGCGATATATATCGCATCAATTCTCTGCGGTGAACGCAGGACACAGCGCGAGGTCGCAGATGTTGCCGGTGTTACGGAAGTTACTATCAGGAACAGGTATAAGGAACTGGCAGAAGAACTCGATATTGAGATCATTCTGTGAGTGTAAGATCAAAATTTAGTTTTACACTATTTGAAGATCGATTTGGGAACGGCGTCAATACTTGAATACGCAATTCCCTCTTTCGTTTTTTTGGGTTAGTATGCAATCGGCTTTGTGTATAAAGTCGGGATATATTACTATTTTTAAAACAAAGCCATTAAGATATGCAATTATAGTTCGCCCCGTCCGCGCCACCCCGCAATGAATTGCGGGGCATCCATGCGCTTGAGGTCGCGTGCCGGGATGAGACGTAGGAAGATGTATGGTGGATAGGCGTGTATGTGACACAGAGTTTGGGTTAACTATTTTTGCCACTCAATTTGCTTTTGCTTTTATCCCTCCTAAATTGAACTATCACTTATACTCGTGTTGTGCTAATTCTCTTCACGCCTTACGTTTTATCATCGAGTAATAAGAAGCAGAGTAGATAAAAAGTGCTACGAAAAATATTAGGATGTAAGCAAATCTATTTATTAAAAGATCAAGTACTCAAATAAGTAGTGGAACGATCCAGAATAAGGGCAGTGTTATGCATGCCCATATCCACGTTAAAGTCCTACCCCATGATTTATAACTTATCGTAATGGCTAACCACCACAGGGGAAACAACATGGTAACAATATAAGGATTATATCCTGATGGGTAGGTTAACATAAACATGAATATAACTACAGTTATTAAAGACAAGATGTTCAGCCCCGAGTGTGAAACAGTCATTTGATTCCAATCCTAAAACACTTGACCCCGTAGCTTATTCTAACCTCCATATTTGTTGTGATAGTCTCCCGAAAGAACTATCTCGTACAAACAGTAATAACAAGAATCAACTTCATTAGACCGACGTCATCTTTTCCATTATTCCCTCTGAATAATACTCGATGCTGTAAGGTTTCAGATTCAGGATAACATATTCCGGATCATCAGGACCTGAGAAGAAATTCCCGAGCATTGGGTTCCAGAATTCCTTTTTTGATTTTTCATCATCAAGGATTTCAATATCCGTATTCATTACAACATAAGGCTTTTGGATATCTTCAAGGTTTTCTCCACCCCATATCGTAATACAGCCTTTTGGATTATTCTTTATTTGTGAGATCTTTGTAGAGCTCTTACGTGTGGCGGTCCTTATTGTCAAATCCAGAAACCCCATAGTGACCATATATCTGACTCTAGGAACCGGATGCGGACTGTTTTCCACAGTTGCAAATGCTGATATGTTAACTCCTTCAATTACTTCAATAATTTTATCTTTTAGATCCATTATAGTATCACCTGTATATAAAAGATTTTTATAATCCCATATATTTTTACCGATGTTAGAATATGTATAGTCCCCAAGCATACCATTGATAGAAACTGATTGGAGATGGATTTTCAATTGACTAACAGATAGTGCCAATATCTTGGTGGCGTCCCAGGATTGGTTTTGTCCTCATCCCATTTCTCAAGGACTGTACCAATCTCATCTTTCCATTTTCTAAATAGTCCCATGTGTAAACCCCTTCTAATGTTCCTCCTATACGCAGGTATAATTATCCGGTACAGAAAACTACTACCACTCCATTACAAATACTGAGTTTATTACTATTTAAGCACTTTTAAATAAAATTGGAATTATAAATTTGATAATTTTTATCACCAAAAAAATCTACCGAGCACTTCGCCATAATTCAACAATTAATATTTTTACTTCATTTCGCTAACGGAGCATAATTTCGCCAATCGAAGCCCCGTCCACGCCACCCCGCAATGAAATTACGGGGCATCCGTTTGGTTTTTACAGCTCAAATTTTAATAAAATCTGGCTCGTAATCGCTCTTCTTCCATTCTTTTGTATCATCATTTTGTGGTTCGATTATTTTTATCTTACCATCACAATATGCAAGACAAAATGCGTGATATCCCATTGGCGTCTTACCCCAGCATTCGCCATAAGCAAGATTTCCAACGACTTTGTGCGCCCTACAGTAACTCTCTACCGCGAAATTGTCGCAATCCCATATATCTTTGAGCCATCGCATTTGGTC
>JAUWBW010000032.1 GCA_030609665.1 Methanosarcinaceae archaeon
GCAATCCGCAAAGGTGCCTCGGCCTTCTGTGCTTCGATAGAAAGCAATTCATCGCTTGCCAATATGAAATCCGAATATTTTGATCTGAGTGACTCGATCTCCGCATTAAGAGATTCAATGTTATTTTGTGAATTTACAATATCCTGCTCTAACTTTTTCAGGAGTTCTGCAGGTATACCGCTTATTTCTGGCATCCTCAGTTCCTTAAAAGCAAAGTCCGGCAAAATATCCGAAACCGCATCTGCGTGCTCTTTCAGAACAAACAGTGCAATCGTTCCGGATTTTGGATCAGAGAACAGTTCGTATGATTTTGTGATGCTTGAAAGTTCAAATTCAATATCACCTTTTACAACACCTGAAAAAACAGCCAGATTCTCATAACCGCGATATTGGTCAAGATCTAAAGGTATTGTGGAAAATGGAAGCAGTTCTCTGCTGAGAGTATCAAGTTCCTTCAGATTGTTCTCAATTTCGCTCTTTCTGTCGGTTCTCTTTGAAACCTCGTCATCCAGTTCTACTAATTTTGTGTCAAGTTCCTTAAAAAGGGATTCAACATTCTGCTTTCCAACTTCTGCTTTCTTTATGCCCAAAAAACTTGAGATCGACCTGATCTTGATCAGTTTATTTGACACATCATCTGCATTTTCAAACGGCTTACCTATTTTCAGACCCAGTTCTTCATCGTTATAATCTTCTATATGGAACGCATTGATACCGTGCAGTGAATTCACTGTTTGCTCAAGTATGTCTTTGTGACCTATAATTGTCGCACGGCTCATCTGTTTAGGACTAAGCATGTATTGCCCTCTCAAATTCCGAAATTAAGTGATCTCCAGCCCTGTCCACATTCGCCTGTGCTTTTTCAACAATAGCCTTAGCGTCGCCCTCACTGTCATCTATGATCTTTAATTTTTCTTCCTTGATGGTTGCTTCCGCAGACTTCAAAGATCTCTTGGCAGACTCGTGCGCATCAATCTCGGCCTGTTTAACGATCTCCCTTGCCTCTGCCCTGGCATCAGTAATGCGTTCGCTCTTATTTTTCGCAGCATCATCCACAATATTCCTTGCGTTTTCCTCTGCTTTTTTTATTTCAGATAAGATCTCATTTTTAGCCATGAAAATCCTCGTTGTATAATATCAATTAATGTAATCCGATTTAATTCCTTCCTACTGCAAAGATAGATATAAGTCCTTCGGTTTCAGCGATACTGCACGTGATATTGTTAACGATTTATCATTCAAATCCCCAGTTTTTTGACACCATTTTCTATGAGAAAACACTCACTTCGTTTGCGTTAACTCGGACTATATAAGCCTATAAATTATATACAACGAGAAAATCCTCACTATGCCTGGATTTACCCGGACTATACAATTCTATTAATTATATACTACGAAAATTTAAAAAATGTCTCATGAAAATATGTCGCAAATACCTCGTCATCACCATATTGGAAATTTACGAAACACATGATGCCTGACCTATCGATCAACCATATCGAGCCTGAACGGCAATTGTGCACCATCCGGAATCGTATGGATATACTTGCTCCTGAATTCAGGGTTTCGCATCATGCAATAATCGGCTGATGACTTGTAAGCACTGTGTTTGCCAATACGTTTCCATAAATTTTCAAGACTGTCTTCCCGAATATTTCCAAACGACAAAGGAGTATATGCACACGGCAAAACATCCCCTGCAGACGTGACATGTATCCAGCGCCGCCCCGCAAAACAGCCGAACTGGTCAGGCCCCATAAAATACGGGAACGCAGTGACTCTCGGACCTTCAGGATTCGTATTCTTCTCTTTTTGGAACTTTTCAAGACGTGATACATCCTTTTGGCTAATAACCTCATCTTCGTGATCGAGCCAGCGCCCAACCGCAATGATCTCATATATCGACATCTCCTGCATATCCATCTCCACTGCAAAATTGTAAAAATCTTCAAGATCGTCAATATTGTCAGGCGACACAACCACGAACATATCGGTCAATATATCGGTAGCGCGTGCATTCTTGATACCACTTATAGCATCCCTGTATGCACCATCACGCCCCCGGACACGATCATGCTCTTTTTCAAAAGGACTGTCAATACTAATGCGAACCGCATATAGCCCGGCAGCCTTAAGATCCTGTGCCCTTTGTTCAGTTAACCCAAAACCTGATGTGAAACATGTAGCGATCGCGCGTGTTTTATCCACACGTGCAACCATATCCACAAGGTCTTCTCGAAGCATAGTTTCACCGCCATCAAACGATATAAGATATGCACCAAGGTCAAGCGACTGGTCGATCGTATGATTTATTTCATCAAAAGAAAGTTCCGGATCTGCAATGATATCTGCCGCACCGCAGTGAATACAATTATTCGGGCAGTGCGCTGTGATTCCGATCGATAACTGGTCAGGAATACGTTTCCTGAGAATTGCCCCAATTTCTGCACTTATCAGCCTATCAAAAACCTCTCCCGGAATGGGTGGAACCCATGTTGAAAAGATAATCTTATCATCATCCACTGAGATTGGTTTTTCTTCCTGGAAGATCTTGTTTATTCGTTTTATTATTGGTTTTGCGATCGGTGCCATCGCACCCTCTGCATCAAGTACAACTTTACCATTCTCTGCACTGGCATTTACTTTGATCACTGATTTATCATATACACGCATGGACTCACCTGTAAGTTTGAATATAAATTTGAGTTTGAATTTAATTATGGTTATAATTATCAAAATTGCCTGGATCAGTAATATAACATGAAAATGGTTTTTACGGAAGCATATCAGTCGTAATATGATTTGTTATCTGCAACAATTTATCCGTAGCATCACATGCATCAAACGTTCCGAGTATATCACTTGCAAACATAACCTGTTTTTTAACTTCTTCGATCGATCTTTTCACTGCATCTTCATGTGACATCTGTTTAAGATATATTTGCGGTAATGTCACAGATTCGTGAGTGGACTTCTTGTCATCTTGTGCATTCAGATACTCAAGGAGGTCATCTACTATCTGGTATGCAGTACCCACATGTTCCCCATACAACCGACACTTATTCGCAACTTCATCATCCGCGCCACCAATATATGCACCAATAGATGCGCTCGCTGCAAAAAGGGATGCGGTCTTTTTACGGATGCATTCGTAATAGTTACTCTCCTCAAATGTTCCAGTGACACTTTTAACGTCAATCGTTTCCCCTTCCGCCATATACATACCCGCGCGTCCGAAATCACGAACGGCATTTGTACCAAAAGGTGATATTAATTCAATTGACTTTGAAATCAAAAAATCCCCACATAGCATTGCTGCGGCATGACCGAATTTTTCATGCGCTGAGGGAAGACCTCTTCGAATTACCCCTCCATCCAGGAGGTCATCATGTATCAATGAGGCAGAATGTATCAGCTCGATTGCCAAAGCCGCATCAACACTCTTTTTTAAATCTCCGCCACAAATTTCAGATGATAGCATAAGTATGATCGGACGTATCTTTTTTCCACCTGAATTGCAAACATGGGTGACCATTTTTTTCATCTGGGACGACTCGTCCATAGCTGCGATCATATCAGACATCGCAGACGTAATTAGTTTGTGTTCATCCCATTGCTCAATGTTCATCCAGTGCCCTCACGATCTAATTGTATAATTAATATTCGATATTGTGTGTTATTCAGTATATTTTGAAGAACAGCCAACCACGATCTGTGTAGCCTCGATCTTATCAGTAGCCACCATTGTACCACTCATACTGACCTCTTTTCCTTCATCAAGTGTCGGAGGCAAATCACCCGTATATTCAACATATATCTCAGTTGTTCCATCTTCTACATCGACCAGGATAAATGAAATAATGTCCGGGGTTACAATAAGTGTACCATTCTTGATCATACCCATTGTACCGATCTTATCCCCGATATATTTGTCAGGGTTTGAAGTAAGTTCTGAAACCATAAGGTACTGCTGGGAAAAATCAACACCCCATAGTCCAATAATTGCGACAGCGACAATCACCCCAATTGCAATAACAGTCTTTTGTTTTTTATTCATTTACAAACACCGGTTTGTTGTACCTTTTATAGTAACTTGTTTAATTTAGCAAGTTCCCTGTTCAATTGTAAACGGGTTCGAATCATATAAAATATGTATGAAAATATCGCAATCCATGTAATCGTAAATGCAGTATATAATGAGTCCATAACATCACCTTTTGTTTGCGCTTTACTTGCTTTCCTTCTTAGTATCGAGTGTATATAAATATTGAGTATAATCGTCTAGTATCACATATATTAATAAGGATGCATGTAGTATAATCACATCATATTTAAGCGAATTGAACTATATTTTACTAACCCAAAAATTAAATGATTACTATGGCAACACCACCAAGACTTATAGCATGGGAACTGACGGCAGGTTGTAACCTCTCCTGCGTACACTGCAGGGGTGCATCAACCTTTGAGATCCCACAAGGAGAGCTTACAACCGACGAGGCAAAGCATTTCATAGACGAAATTGTGGAGATGGGAAATCCGATCCTGATCATAAGCGGAGGGGAACCTCTTGTCCGCAAAGACATGTTCGAAATCGCACAATATGGAACTGACAAAGGACTTCGTGTCGTAATGGCAACAAACGGGACCCTTGTCACGCCCGAGGTCGCAAAAAAGATGAAAGAGGTCGGGATACAGAGGGTCAGCATCAGTCTCGATGGAGCAAATGCAAAATCCCATGATGATTTCCGTGGTGAACCCGGCGCATTTGATGGAGCACTGCGTGGGATTGATTATATCAAAAAAGCAGGCATCGGTTTCCAGGTAAACACTACCATCACAAAGCGTAATATTGACGAGATACCAAAGATCCTTGAATTTGCAACAGAACTAGGAGCAGAAGCACTCCATATTTTCCTTCTGGTGCCAACCGGCAGGGGCAAGGAGATCGAAGCGGATGAGATCCCGCCTGTTGAATATGAACGTGTCCTTAATTGGTTCTATGACCAGCAAAAAACATCAAAGATCCAGCTGAAAGCTACATGTGCGCCGCATTACTTTAGGATCATGCGCCAGCGTGCGAAAAAGGAAGGTATTGAAATATCTGTGAAAACGCATGGATATGAAGCCATGACCAAAGGATGCCTTGGAGGCACAGGATTTTGTTTTATATCCAGCATCGGTGAAGTGTTCCCATGCGGATATCTGCCGGTACTTGCAGGCAGCATAAAAGAGCAGAGTTTCAAGGATATCTGGGACAACGCAAAGGTGTTCAATGACATCCGTGATACAAGCAAACTCAAAGGCAAATGCGGTGATTGCGGATACAAGGAAGTGTGCGGTGGCTGTCGTGCACGTGCGTATGCGGCAACTGGGGATTACATGGCAGAGGAACCGTATTGCATATACACACCACCAAAGGTGAAGGAATAAAAATGGTACAACTCGATCAAATTGATAAGGATATCCTGAATACCATTCAGTTGGATTTTCCGCTTGAAACACATCCATTTGAAAAACTGGGCGAACAGTTGGACATCCCTGAAGATGAAGTGATCCGGCGCCTTGAGCGACTGAACAGTGCAGGTGCGATCCGGCGCATCGGGCCAATAATCAACACAAAGAAAACCGGCGGGATCAGCACTCTTGTTGCGGCCAAAGTGCCGGAGCAGAGGATCGATGAAGTTGCAGAGGCGATCAATCGATACCCCGAAGTGTCACACAATTACCTGCGCCCTGCAGAGTATAATATATGGTTCACGATATCCACCTCAAGTGATGAGAGGCTTATGCAGATACTTGATGAACTGAAGGCTGAAACCGGATGCGATCTGATCAACCTGCCTACCAAACGGCTGTTCAAGATCGGAGTTAAATTCAATATAAGGTAAGGTGAGAAAAATGGACGAGATCGATACCCAGCTTATCAAACTTACACAGGATGGAATACCATTTACCCATGCACCATTTGCATACATCGCCAAAGAACTTGGTATCAGTGAAGAGGAGATCGTTGCCAGATTTGAAAACTTGCAACAAAATGGAGTTATCCGAAGATTTGGTGCATCCATTGGGCATCGGGCGATTGGCATCACAGCCAATGCAATGTGCACATGGAACGTGCCTGATGACAAAGTCGAAGAGGTCGGAGCGATAATGGCAGGTTTTACCGAAGTGACACACTGCTACGAACGACCGCGTTATCCTGACTGGTCATACAATCTATTCACAATGGTACATTCTTACACAAGAGAGGATTGTGAAAAAGTGGCAAGGGAAATCTCGAAAGCCACGGGTATTTCGGATTACAGCCTTTTGTTTAGCGAACGGGAATTTAAGAAAACGGGTGCAAGGTTATAATTGTAATTATAGTTATAGTTACAATTGATAATTATAGTTATAGTTAAAAACCATTGACTAAAATGCAAATTTCAACAAGTGATAAGTAATAAACCACAGAGAGTAAATCAGATGCAAGCTCTGTGTTCTCTGTGGTTAAATTATAATTGTCTGAAAATCAAAGTGTTAATATATCAGATTCTTGACTATACAATTGCAATCATAGTTATGAACCATGATCATAGTTATAATTTGATTTCTAATCACAGGATGCGCTAATTGTGACCAATGAACGAAACTTACTCCCTTTGATGATCGATCTTAGTGGCAGGCATGTCGCGATCATTGGTGGAGGTTCAGTAGGAGAGCGCAAGGCAACCCTCTTTTCAAAATATGCAGATACCACTGTTATAAGTGTAGCATTTTCCAAAAATCTTGAAGAAATGAATGGTGCGGGTAAATTGAAATTAATACGGGCAGACCTTGGATCAATGCCGGATGATAAAATTGCAGAGATCATATCAAACGCTTTTTTAGTCGTCCCTGCAACAAACGATGCATCACTGAACGATCGAATTGTGAAAATTGCACAAAAAAGCGACATTTTAATTAATAAGGTTGATTCTGTAGGTGACGTTGTGGTGCCTTCTGTAATAACAAGAGGAGATCTTACGATCGGGATATCCACACTTGGATCAAGTCCTGCACTTTCAAAGTACACACGTAAGAAGATCGAACAGGTGATCACTCCGCAGTATGCCGACATGATACGACTTCAAAATGAAATGCGGACGTACCTGAAACAGAATGTTTCAGAACAGAAAAAACGAAAGGAAATTCTGTGGGAAATCCTTGAAGATGAAAACGTATGGAATGCACTTTTGGAATCCTATGAAAAAGCGTATAATACAGCACATAATATAATGTCGGAATATAATAAGTAACTACATACATAAAATATCATTAAAGTCATACATCTACGGAGGATACAATTGACAGAAATATCAAGTATGGTCATAACGCATGCAAAAGCCAGTGTCGGGGAGATGGAAGGGGCATGGCATGGCGATCTTGAAGGCATGCTTAAACACCTTTATTCACATGAACTTATTTATGAATGTGCAGTGCTAAAAACATGCAACCGCGTTGAGATATATGTTGTATCCCCGAGGGGGAGTCAGGTACTGTTCCATTTTGCAAAGAAGATGGGCGTATCTTCCAGAATTGTCGAGTTTTATGACAATGATGAAACATTGACACATCTTTTAAAACTGGCATCGGGTCTTGAATCCATGATCGTGGGAGAAGACCAGATACTTGGCCAGATCAAAGAACTATACTCTATTGCAAAGAACGCAGGTACAACCGGCAAGATTCTTGATACCGCATTTGGTAAAGCGATCCAGGTCGGCAAAAGGGTGCGCACAGAAACCGGTATTAACAAGGGTTCAGTCTCCATCGGTTCTGCGGCAGTCGATCTTGCTGACGAGATGCTTAATGGTTTGACTGGTAAGACAATTTTAGTCATTGGTGCCGGCGAGATGGGGACACTTGTCGCACGCGCACTTGCTCACAAGAATATTGATGCGATATACATCGCAAACCGGACATTCGAGAGGGCAGAGATGCTTGCTGACGAATTATGCGGACTGGCTGTCCCATACAGTGAAGTAGAGAAGCACATAAAAACTGCGGACGTGGTCATTAGTGCTACATCGGCACCGCATTATGTGCTTACAAAAGAGATAATGTCAAATGCGATGGAGAACAGGGAGCGTGAGATCCTTTTGATCGACATCGCAAACCCTCGTGATATCGAGGAGACTGTCATACAGGTTCCGAATGTTGCCCTGCATAATATTGACGGCCTGCGCGTCATCAATGAAAAGAACATGCAGATGCGGCGTGAAGAAGCGAAGAAGGCAGAGATTTTGATAGAGGAAGAACTTGTACTGCTCAATGCCCAGTTCAAACGCCAGAAAGCAGACGGGTTGATATCTGAATTATATGCACGGCTCTACGAGGTACGTGAGCAGGAGAAAGAGCATGCGATCAATCGATTGAAAGCATATCATTCAATTGGTGATATTGAGATCAAGGTGCTTGATGACCTGACACATTCCATTGTCAACAAGATGTTGGCAGAGCCGACAAAAGCTCTCAGGGATGCGGCAGAGCATGATAATGAAGAGATGTTAGATACAGTGTCCAGATTGTTCAAACTAAACGGTGTACAAAAGGAGTGATATTATGTTTCCACAGGTTCGAATGCGAAGGTTAAGAAGCGGCAAGATACGTGATCTGGTGCGCGAGACCGCACTTACGACAGATGATCTGATCTATCCGATGTTCGTTGATGAGACTATTGATTCTGCGGTTGAGGTTTCTTCCATGCCGGGTGTTAATCGACTGCCCCTTGGAAGTGTGGCAGATGATGCAAAAGAAGCGGCAGACCTCGGGATTCCCGCAGTCATTCTTTTCGGAATTCCGAATAACAAGGATGAGGCTGGAACTACCGCCTATGGTGATGATGATGTTGTCCAGCAGGCTGTCCGCGAGATCAAGAGTGAACTTGGAAAGAACATGGTTGTGATCACTGACGTGTGCCTGTGCGAATATACAAGCCATGGTCACTGCGGCATTGTTGATCACGATACCGAGGAGATACTTAATGACCCGACCCTGCCACTGCTTGGCAAGACTGCGGTGAGCCATGCAAAAGCCGGTGCGGACATTGTTGCGCCTTCGGGAATGATGGACGGGATGATCGGTGCGATGCGGTCTGCTCTTGATGATAACAATTTTATCAATATCCCTATAATGTCATATGCAGCGAAATATTCCTCTGCATTCTACGGACCATTCAGGGATGCGGCAGAGTCCGGTTATTCGTTCGGGGACCGTTCGAGTTACCAGATGGACCCTGCAAACTCTAATGAGGCAATGCGTGAAGTCGAACTTGATATTGCAGAAGGTGCCGACATTATAATGGTAAAACCTGCGCTTCCGTATCTTGATATATTATATCGTATCAAGACCGAGTTTGAGATGCCAACGGCTGCGTACAATGTGAGTGGTGAGTATGCGATGTTAAAAGCCGCAGCACAGAATGGCTGGCTGGATGAAAAGGCGGTTATGTATGAGTCACTTCTCTCGATCAAGCGTGCGGGTGCGGATATGATATTGACATATTTCGCAAAGGACATGGCGCGGATGTTGGAGTGAAGCGCAATTCATTACCCAAATATTCATCTTAATTAGTATACCCCGTAGCTCTGCTGCGTTGGTGTGCCGTCCAACGTTTGATTCATAAAGGAGTAGTGGTGTTATGGATATCTTATGGTTGAACCAAAATGATGTAAAAAGTGTTCTGGATATGCCGGAAGCAATGGATGTTGTCGAGAAAGCATTTGAGCAGCACGGATTAAAGAAAGTCCAGATGCCGCCAAAAACATACCTGTATTTTGAAAAACACAATGGAGACCTCAGAACCATGCCCTCTTTTTTGGAGGAGCAGGATATCACTGGTGTGAAGATCGTGAACGTGCATCCTGACAACCGCAAGGCAGGGTTACCAACTGTCATGGCGCTTGTTGTGTTAAATTCGACAGAGACAGGCGCACCCCTTGCTGTTATGGATGGAACGTATCTTACAGATATCAGGACAGGTGCGGCAGGAGGAATTGCTGCAAAGCATCTCGCACGACCGGATTCGAAGGTTGTTGGCATGGTCGGTGCAGGAAATCAGGCGCGCACCCAGTTACTTGCGCTTGCGCAGGTATTCGGCATCGAGCAAGTCAAGATCACGAGCAAGGATATTAGCCACTGCGAAGGGTTTGAAAAGGAAATGGCGGGTGTTGTAAACTGCGAGATCATCAAAACCACTCACACAGAGGAGGTCTGCGACTGCGACATTCTCGTCACGACAACGCCTGTCCGCAGTCCGGTGGTGAGGTCGGAGTGGGTGAAGGAAGGTACACACATTAACGCAATCGGTGCTGATGCAAAGGGTAAGCAGGAACTGGATTCGCTGCTTCTGACGCGCGCGAAGGTCGTGGTTGACGATATCGTGCAGGCATCACATTCGGGGGAGGTTAATGTGCCGCTTTCAAGTGGTGTTATATCAAGCGAGGATATTTATTGCGAACTGGGGGAGGTTATCGCAGGTGTCAAGCCCGGGCGGGTGAGTGATGACGAGATCACGGTTTTTGATTCGACGGGGCTTGCTATACAGGATCTGGCAACTGCCAATCTGGTGTTTGAGAGGGCGGTTGAGAAGGGTATTGGTAGTCGGTTGGATTTGTTTTAGAAACGATTTTTGACTCTCTTTGACATTGTGTGGGTAACATAGCTATTCAGGATATATTGCCAAATATGCAATCGAATTGCTTGAATCAATGGACAGGATTAACAGGATGTACAGGATTTTGTTGCTTCGTTGTATCCTGTCCATCCCGTCTGATTTGTTCATGTTCGTGATTTTGGATATTATTTCACGGAATTATTGTGAAGTGTTTTGAAATTTAGATCATTTTTTAGACAGGATTAACAGGATGTACAGGATTTGTTATTGCGTTTTATCCTGTTAATCCTGTTCATCCCGTCTGATATTGTATATTTCATGAGATAGCACCCTTACTTTTCGTTTTACTTCAGCCCTTTCTGCTCCAAAATTTATGAGTAATCCGACATCTTTTCCTGTCGCTACGAGATAATTTACTAATTGAATTTCATGAGCCTTTGCAATGCTTTTCACTGACTTTAATTCCAGAATAATGGCATCTTCAACTAATATATCTGCAATAAAGTTTCCAACAACTTCACCTTCGTAGTGAACAACAATGGGTTTCTGGGATTCACATTTTAGACCTGCTTTCCTTAATTCAATGAGTAAGCATTTTTCATAAACGGATTCTAAGAAACCATATCCCATTGTGTTATGTACTGTATATGCAGATCCAATTATTTGTTCAGTTATGTTTTCAAATTCCATATTTTTCCTTCTTTTACTTTTTCGACAGGATTTACGGGATGAACAGGATTTAGGTGCTTCGTTACATCCTGTCCATCCTGTTCATCCCGTCTGATTTTTCATTTTCGTATTATTGTGGTATTATTTCACGGAATTATTGCGAAGTGTTTTGAAATTTAGTTTTTCTTTTTAGACAGGATTAACAGGATGTACAGGATTTGCTGTTTCGTTTTATCCTGTTCATCCCGTCTGATTATTTATTATTTGTTTCATATCTCTGTAAGATATCGCTTGTGTTCTGTAAGATACCTTTTGAAGAACCACTGGAGGAATTTATTATCATCCTGTTTTGTCTGTGATTTTTCCAATGAGTTGTAGTATCCTGTTCTCATCTCATAAGGAATATTCAACATAGGATATCCATACTTATACAGAACAAAGTTCATCATCAGTCTGCTTATTCTTCCGTTTCCGTCGGCAAATGGGTGTATTGTGACAAGTTTGAGATGAACGAGTGCTGTAAGTTGCACCGGATGCGTTGTGTTCTTGTTTTGATCGTACCAACTGAAGAATTCCATGAGCAATGGATAAACCTCTGCCGGAAACGGTGGCATAAACCTGCTTCCTGCAATTGCTATCTGATGTGACCTGATGATTCCGGCAATGTCTGGTTTTGTTCCCTCGAATAATTTCTTGTGGAAATACAAGACGGCATTGAAGGACAGGTCTTTTTTGTAATTTAACATTTCATAGAATGTATTTTTGTGGCTTTCGGTTTCTTTCACATCACTAAGAGGTCGTGCACTTGGAGTTATCCCTCTTTCAAACAGATCTGCCGTGTCCCTAAGGGTAAGAGTTGAGCCTTCTATCCTGTTGGTGTCATAGGTGAACCTGATGGCGAATGTTTCTGTTTCCTTTTCCCTTGCGGATTGTGGGGTATTTTTCTCCTGCTCTAAAAATTCTGCTTTTATTTCATCGAATTTATCAAACCACTTTTCCTGATATATCTCAGCCATTGACTCAGCCAGAAATTCCGGTTTCAATTTTTCTATATTATAGGGCAGGTTCTTTCCAATAATCTTCTC
>JAUWBW010000002.1 GCA_030609665.1 Methanosarcinaceae archaeon
TTTACATCCTCTATTCCCCACACCCATATACCTTCTTCAATAGCCAATGACATCGCTTTTGAATCAATCCCTGAAGTGGCAACCATTATCTTCTCTTCTACTTTCATGTTGGATCCGGCCACCTTTGACGCAAAATTCCTCACCATCTTGGATGATACAGGTGATGTTTTCACTTCCACAAACCAGTATCCATTTTTGTACTGTGCTGCAATGTCAAACTCGGCCCCCCGGATTACCCTCTGCTCCACCTCATCAAATTTCGGTAGTTTCTTTTCGTGGAGTGATATACGACCGTCAAAAGCCCTGAATAATTCTCTCACCCTCGCCTCAACGCCTTTGCCGTTCTCCTGTTTGTATGCAGTGATCATTTGCTCGATGTTCGATTTGAACATGTCCAGTTTTATGCCGATCTCAGGTATGTAATCATCTTCACGAAGGGTAAACACATATTTCAACCAGAGTTTAAGCAGCGGATCAATTAGAGTGTACACACTTCCGCTTTTTCTCACAATCCCGACCTCAATGAGATTTCGAAGATATCTTGAAAGTGAAGATGCTTTGATATGTGCACCTCTTGCGATCTCACTTGATGTGTGCGCCCCTTTTGCAATGGCAACCATAAGATCAATGTAAGTGGCAAACCCTCGCCTGTCCAGTGAATTCTCAATGAATTCTGAAATATGGGAGTATAACGTTCCCTGCGTACTAAACAATTCATTTGCAATTGCATCGATAATATGGATATTTGATATCTTTTTATGCCCCCTCTCAATTGCGAGGTCGCTTATTGCAAATGTCAATATGTCCAGATAGAATGGATATCCCCCGGATATTGAAACCAGCAGGGATGTGTTTACATCACCAATGACCAGATCATCTTTTTTAAATTTCATTCTAATGAACTTGCGCGAATTTTCATAATCGAACGGTGGTACGAAAACCTTTTCAAAATGACTATATAATGGCGAATCCGCTTCACTCACCAGACGCTGCATCATTCCGATGGATGAACCTGAAATAATCCACCATACGTCAGGTTGATGCATGATATTCTCCCGGAATATGTCAATGGCAGATATATAGTTGTAATCGACAAGTCTCTGGAATTCATCAAGTATGATAATAGGCTTTGAATCCGTTTCCTTCGAAAGAATGGCAGGTATATTTACTAACTGTTCGAATGATCTGCTCAGGTCAGTGTCTCTTGCCTCAAGAGCCATATCAATGGATGAAACTGTCTCAGGACAGTATTTCATAGCGGTTCGCAACAGTTCTTTTGGTTTTTGACCCGGGATGTCAGTAAGTTTCAGGGATTTGAGGTATGCATACAGTATTGCAGACGAAAATTTCTCAATGAATTTGTAGCCATTCTCTATGCTCAAATAAACATACACAGGCAGTACATCATCCTGCATCGACGACATGAATTGGAACATAATTGAAGTTTTACCGGACTTTCGCTGTCCGATCAATGCAATGTTCCTGCGTGTATTGCGTTTGAAGTTTTCAAGCCGCCTGCCAAGCATTTGCAGAATAACATCCCTGTCATGAAATTCAGGACCTACTACCGGATCGCCTAACATATTTGATTTCACCTAATATTTATATGAACATCAACATATATGCAGGTCTGCATATATGAAGGTTTGCATATGAATTGTAGTGTGGACTACATGCCATTGATCTGTTTCAATAAAAATAGATGGCAAAGAGCCTCTTCGACGTTTTGTGTGTGAAATTTGATTACAACAGTTTTTCTTCAATTTCCTCAACATCCACATCGCGCCTGTGATACCCCATCTTATGTATCATCTTTTTTGCATCTTCTTTTTTGTCCATTGCCAGATACAGCCGGGCATATTCTAGGTGACAGTCTGCCTTATGCAGGCCCATGCCCCCGCGTTCTGCAAAATTTACTGTGCATCATCAAATGAGCAACAAAAACAACGAAACAGGGATAGTCACATAAAAATATCACTCAAATCTATATTTATGTATAATGTGACTGGTTATTTATATATACTTGGTCAGTTGGTTGACCAGCTACTTATATAGTTCTGGTCAATGATGTGACCAACTAATCTATTGTGATACATCTTACTCATCCGAATCTGCGATTCATCCATTCAACCGATGTGAATAATTTGAGGACAGAACCAACACCTGAATTGGAGACTCAGGGTTTGATATCCGCAGTGGCTAAATAATTCCCCTTAATGAAAAGTATTTACATCATCGGCACAATAATACATGCATCATAGTATTATAATATCTGTTCCTCCCTACAATAGTGTGGATAACAACACTTTACAATTCAACAGGCCATAAATAGGACATTTAAAATATGAAACAATATCCAATTTTTTTTACAATTCTAAGTATTATTCTGATTATAATTCCCATTTGCGTTACTGTATCGGCTGAAGAAGTGAGAATTGGTGTGGGTCAAGGTTTAGGTGGAGGAGCCGGTGATGGCAATAATACTTACAATTCATCTGTCGGGATCGAATTATTATCTATCAAATACATTCTTGGTGGATTTATTGCCCTATTAGGACTTGTTCTCTTAAAAACCGTCAAAATAAATCAAAATACAAGAACAATTCTAATGTGTTTCACATTTATACTATTCGGAGTGTTGGTGATCATACGTGAACCCAGCCCATTACGAGCAGTAGTAGATACTTTGACATCTATGCTAACCGGCAGTATGATCCCTTACAAAAAACTCACCATGTTTTTATTCATAAGCGGACTGTCAATTATCGGATCAAAATTATTTTGTGGGTGGGTCTGTCCGTTTGGGGCACTTCAGGAGATCGTAAATAAAATCTCAGTATCATTTAAAACCAAATTATCATTTAAAATAACCAATAGTATCAGAGCATCGCTTTTTATTATCAGTTCAATCATGGTTCTCACCATCGGAAGCGATCTATTTGAATACCGGATCCTAAATCCTTTCGAACTCTTCGAATGGGAGTTTGGACTTATATTGGCATTTTTGATTGGAGTGATATTGATCGCATCTCTATTCGTGTACCGTCCTTATTGCTATCTCATATGTCCGGTGGGGTTTCTAACATGGTTACTTGAATATGTTAGCATTTTTCGTATACGAGTTGACCGGAATAAATGCAATGATTGTAAAATATGTATTTCAAAGTCTCCATGTCCGGCAATTAAATCGATCTTAAAAAGTGATATGGTGCGACCGGATTGCTTCTCTTGTGGTATCTGCATTGAAGCATGTCCGGAAGATGCACTTGAATTCAAATTTAAATTCAAAGGTTCTCCCTAACATTGAGTGGGTAAGTATTAGACGGGATGAACAGGATTTACAGGATGGGGCAAGTCATTTATATCCTGTCAATCCTGTTCATCCTGTCCATTGATTCAAGCAATGCGATTGCATATCTGGCGATATATCCTGAATAGTGATGTTACCCACACGATGTTGAGGAGATCCAATTCAAAAAATAAGTATCTCAGAGTTTGAGATCCGCAGTTGCTAAATAACTGCCCTCAATGAAAAGTATTTACACCATCGGCACAATAATACATGTATACTATATTGAAAGTGGGTGCCAATCAGTATGAACAACAAAGTACTGCCAGTTTTTATACTTCTAATTGCTGCTTTTTTGGTAAATGGATGCATAGATCAGTCTGAACCGCAAATTGATGATGGAAAAACAGTTATTATAGTCAGTATCCTGCCGCAGGCTGATTTTGTGGAGCATGTCGGCGGCGACAACGTAGAGGTAATTGTCATGATACCGCCCGGTGCAAACCCTGCAACATATGAGCCAACTGCAAGTCAGTTAAAATCGGTAAGCGGTGCTACCATGTATGTTAAAGTTGGGTCGGGTCTTCCATTTGAGGAAGTATGGCTTGAGAAGATCGGTTCTGCGAATCCGGATATGCTGATGGTTGATACATCAGAAGGTGTCAACCTCATTCCGGGTGACCCGCATATATGGTTATCTCCCCGCTCTGCCGTGGTTCAGGTGGAGAATATCTACAGGGGTCTGGTTCAGGTAGATCAGGATAACAGTGAGTACTATTACCGCAACAAAGAACAGTACATCCATGATCTGCAAGTCCTTGACAACGATATTATTGAATCACTATCAGACTTTGAGGATCGTACCTTCATGGTCTTCCACCCCTCATGGGGGTATTTTGCACGCGACTATGACCTGACGATGATAGCAGTTGAGATAGAGGGTAAGGAACCAAGTGCCGGGGATATGGTGCATCTGATCGAAAATGCCAAAGAGAACAATATCAAGATCATTTTTGTACAACCACAGTTCAGCACAAAGAGTGCTGAGGTGATCGCAAAGGAAATCGGGGGCAGTGTAGTAGCGGTAGATCCCCTCCCACAAGACTATATAACAAATCTACGCATAGTTTCAAATACATTCGCTCAAAGTCTGGTATGAACATGAACAGCGCGGTTATAGAACTTAAGGATATTTGGGTACATTACGAAGGGATGCCTATACTCGAAGGTGTGGATCTTGTTGTAGAGCCGCATGATTTCTTGGGAATCATAGGACCGAACGGTGGTGGGAAGAGTACTTTGCTCAAGGTCATATTGGGACTGATAAACCCCAGTCGGGGAGTTATCAAGGTTTTTGGTGATACGCCTAAGAGCGCGAGGAGAGATATTGGGTACCTCCCCCAGTACAGCCTTTTTGACATGGAGTTTCCGATGAGTGTCTGGGAAGTGGTTTTAACCGGTCGCCTTGGTCATACAGGCTTGCTCAAAAGATACAACGATGAAGATAAAAAAGCGGCTTACGATGCTCTTGAGGAAGTGGATATGCTTGAGTATAAAGATCGGCAGATCGGAAAACTATCGGGCGGACAGAGACAAAGGGTCTTTATTGCCAGGGCACTTGCAGGTGAACCAAAACTGCTCCTTCTGGATGAACCCACAACAAGCATCGATTCCATCATGCAGGAAGAGTTCTATGAATTGCTGAATAAACTCAAAGCAAAAATGGCTATTGTTATGGTATCGCATGATATCAGCGCGGTTTCTGTTTATGTGGACAAGATCGCCTGTTTGAACCACAAGCTGTTCTATCACCATTCAAAAGAACTGACATCCGAAGATCTTGAAGCAGCATACCAGTGCCCTGTGGACATGATCGCTCACGGCGTTCCGCACAGGGTACTGAAGGCACATTAGGACATTGCCACATTGATATATAAATATAAACTGAAGGTGCACGTCACATGTTGGAACTTTTGCAGTATGAGTTCGTAAGAAATGCCATCGCAGCCGGAATACTTGCCAGTATTGCCTGCGGCATCATAGGGGTCTATGTGGTTGTGAAGCGGATCGTTTTCATCAGTGGAGGGATCGCTCATGCTTCGTTTGGCGGTATCGGGCTTGGCTACTATCTCGGGATCAATCCAATCCTTGGTGTGCTGCCGTTCAGCATTGCTTCGGCTCTGAGCATGGGCTGGGTGAGCAAACGCTCAAGGCTACCGGAAGATACCGCGATTGGAATATTGTGGGCACTGGGGATGTCAATCGGCATAATCCTTGTGAGTCTGACGCCGGGCTATGCTCCAGACCTTATGACCTATCTTTTCGGGAATATCCTTACAGTACCATTCTCGGATATCATCCTGATGCTGGTGCTCGATGCGATTATCATTGTGGTGGTGTATTCGTTTTACAAGGAATTTCTTGCACTGTGTTTTGACGAGGAATTTGCAACCGTGCGCGGCGTTGCTGCTGAGCGCCTCTACCTTGTCCTGCTGTGCCTTATTGCTCTTACCGTCGTGGTATTGATACGGGTTGTGGGTGTAATACTGGTCATAGCCCTGCTGACGATCCCTGCGGCTATGAGCCGGCAGTTCACTTCCAATCTCAAAAAGATGATGATGCTGTCAATCATATTTGGTGCGGTCTTTAGCAGTGGTGGGATATGGCTGTCGTATATGTTTGATGTGCCATCAGGGGCTACGATCGTTCTGGTCATGTCTGTGGTGTACCTGATGTATTCACTTGTGAAAGGCATTGGCAGCCGGGGTGCTACTTGAGTTGAATATCCTTAAAACATGAGGAAACAACATCCCGATTTGTCGATCAGGTTGTTCGATCATATTCACAATCGTTTTGGCAGGCTTTTCTCATGAAGTTTTACCGCAGTTATCATGAAGATCACCATGAACATTATGAGGGCAGAGATATTCACCGGAACCGAATAATAATTTGTTTCCTGAAATGAATACCTGCAAAGATCGGTTATGTATGTAAGGGGAGAGATTAATGCCAGTGTCCGTCCCCATTGTGGTAGTTCTCCCACCGGGATAAATACGCCGCTTATGAAAACCATTGGAAACTTTACCATCATGGACATCATCATCACTGTAGATGTCATGCCGGTCGGTGTAGACGAGAATATCAGTCCCATGGCTGAAAAACAGAATGAAGCCAGTACAATTGCTACTGCAAGTATAAACGGATGTATGATCGTTACGCCAAGTGCAATTCCCAATAATATTGGAACAAGAGAGATTCCGATCCCAAACAGTACAGATGCTAAAATATCTCCAAGAAGGATCGTTGTAATGGATACCGGAGAGGCTGCAAGCCGCTCCAGGTTCCTTGTTTGTGTTTCGGTGGGTGCGATCACAGGAGTGACTGATGTTGATGTGAAGAATATCGTCATGCCCAGCAGTCCGGCAATAAGGAAATCGACTGGAAGATCTCTTCCTATCATGAATGCCAGAAAAAGGAATGCAGGGGAAAGGACACCAAATATAATCACCGGTCCCCTTAGATAATAGATCCTGATATCCTTTTTGGAAATTGCCCATGCCCGTTTTAGCTGATCTATCACTATCATTGTCATTATATTTCCTCAGTAAGTTTGATAAAAATATCCTCAAGCGTTGGCGTCATCGTATTCAGTGTCATAATCTCCAGATCATTTAATCGGGAATAGTCCACAAGCTGATACACTATCCTGCCCGGTTCGTCCGTGTACAATCGCAGTTTGTCTCCGCTCTTTTGTACCTCCACGATTCCTTGCATGGCATGGAGATCAGAGAAATCAACAGGCATATTAAAACTGATCTCTATCCATTTCAGACCTCCTATTCGCATTTTGAGTTTCTCAGGAGCGTCGATAGCTGCTATATTCCCATGATTGATGACTGCAATTCTGTTGCACAGCTGGTTTGCCTCCTCCATGTCATGAGTGGTGAGGAAAATTGTTTTCCCTTCTTTGTTCAACTCCAACAACATGTCTTTTATCAATCGTGCACTTCGGACATCCAGACCCGATGTAGGTTCATCGAGAAAAAGAATTTCCGGGTCGTTCATGAGTGACATGGCGAGGATGAGTTTTTGCTTCATTCCTTTGGAGAATGTCTTGACTTTGTGGTCTTTCCGCTCATAGAGATCCAACATCATCAGGAGTTCTTCCGCTCTTTGTTTGGCTTCTTTCTTTGGTATGCCATATAATTGTGCCATGAACTGCAGGTTATTCCAAGCAGAAAGGTCGGTGTATGCATTCGAAAGTTCAGGAACAACTCCTATAATCTGTTTTGCCTTGATCGGATTTCGCTGAATGTCAATACCTTTGATCTTGACTTGACCGGAATCAGGTTTAATTATTCCTGTGAGCATTCTGGCAGTTGTTGTCTTACCGGCACCATTGGGCCCTAAAAAGCCAAATATCTCCCCATTTTCAACTTCAAAATCCAGATGATCTACCGCAGTAAAATCACCGAACTGTTTCGTTAGATTATTGACTTCAATAGCATTCATCGATTTCCTTCTCCTATACTTAATGCGACTGTTGTATCCAGGCTGGCTCATATATGTATGCGGTGCTATTCCTCGTACACTGTCCTTTTGAACGAATGTTACGTGATATGGCCTGGCATTATACCGTTTTGCGCAGATGGTTATGGTCCTCTCCCCTCAATTATATGGAACAGTACCGCGCATGGTTCCCGGGTAGGGTGGAATTTCATGTCTTTCTTTAAACATACCGGAACGACATTGGATCAATCGATTATGAGAATATCTTTTTCGACTTGCACCGTTGCACTGTACTTGACCAGATCCTGCAAATCTTGTATTTCATTCTCATCCCATTTCTTTTTTGCTTCAAAATTGTTAAAGTTAATCCTCAACTCATTCCGTAGCACCTCCCAATGATTTTTGGGCAGTTGTTGTTGTACTATTGTCATTGTCATGAAATATGGCAATGAATCCCGATTTGTTGCATTGTCAGATTTTAATTGTCTGGATACTGGATACGGCAATCTTTTTATCCAAATGTATCGAATTTAGACTTGACTTTCAAAGATGTGGTAAAAAACAATACCAAGCGACCCAATCACTGTATGGCCTAGCAAAACATAAACCCCTCTGCTATCGATTTAGTTAGTTATCCATAAATTCCCCCAAATTCAGCAAAGAAAACAATCTGGCTTGTTTTACATCCATCTCTTCAACCACCATCTCAACTTTCCCACTTGCATTCCCCTGCACAAGAGCAAGACTATTGTCTTTACTGATATGCATACATGGCATTCTAAGAAGATTGCAAAGACATACAACCAGAAGTATCTTGTGGAGGATGCTTTCAAGCTGCTAAACGATTATCTTCTTGTTCCGGTGGGACCTGTTAATCATTACAAGGATTTCAATATCAGGTCACACATTTTTCTGTGCATTACAGGGATGCTTTTTTACAGGTATTTAGCATGGAAATGCAAATATTTTCATCTTAGCATGAGACGGCTTGTGGAAGAGCTAGAGGGAATTCGCCTTGCTCTTGTGAAGGAGAAAACGAATAGTAAGGTCAAATTGGTGGTTGAAGAGATGAATTCAAAACAGGCCAGATTATTCTCTCTGCTGGATTTAGGGGTGTACATGGAAAATCGATATCGGGATGATTAACTTTTGATAGGGACTAGGGAAATTGGTTCGACTGCTATTGGTTTTTAGTAGATCTTTGAAAGTCAAGAACGAGTCCTGTTCTATACAAAATAATCCCAGACTGTATGGCTGGGATGAAAAATAGATTTAGCGAGTTATATCAGAGTTTCTCAGAAGCTGATGAAATTCTGTATTTACTCTACTTCATCCACCTGGTCAGGCATGAGCTATACTATTTTGATCTTCACTATCCCGAGGGATATTCTGCCCGTTTATCGAGACTTCTCCGCTTTCACAGGCAGGGATTAAAAGCTGCCAAGACATATCTCCATAAAGATAAGGACAGAAGAGCAAACGATTCATTTATTAGGGCTTGTGGTACAACCGCGTTCAAGCACCTTTATATCCATCCAACGACAAGTGGATGGAAAAAACCGGATATTCGGAAATCTCAAAAAAAGCATCATCCATCTTGAAATTGGGGAAGGGAGTCTATCACCTGATGAAATGAATGTTGCAATGGTTCTTAGCACAGAGGCAACAAAGAGCTTTGAAAGTTGGATCGGATATGCTCCTTGTGCGATAAATGAAGGCCCGATTTTTACATTGAAAGAAAATAAGAAGCATTCCGACTGCTTTAAAGATATAGTTAAGATTCTTCAAGAGACAGATCGGAACCAAGACATTATAAGAGCTAAATTAGAAGACTATTACATAATTGAGGTGTTAGTAAGCGATGACAGGTAATTGGGCGCAAACGTCACATAACACGGTGTATGCGGTTCGCTACGCTCACCAAAATTGCTCCTCATGGTCGCAACTTCGCATACACCGGGAATGTTGTGCGAAATTCACTCCGCCCCGCCTTAAAAAGAAACATTAACAACCAATGATAATTATGGTGATAATATGACCAAAGAATCTGATATCTTAAAAATAGTAAAAGAAGATATATTAGAAGTGGTAGGCAGGAAGAACAAAAGGACTCCACTAAAATTTATGAAATTAGAAGTTACTGTTTCTCATTCTTTTGTGTCTAAAGCAATAAAGGAACTTGAAGAAGAAGGTTTGATTAAGATTTCTTCAGAAAAGAGACCTTGGAAAGAGTATATACAACTGACAAAAGAAGGACAAGTCAGAGCAAATGCTATTATCAAAAAGCATTCTGTTCTCGAAAAGTATTTTTTTAAGGAAAGAAGAAGCGAAGAAGAAGCAATCGAGGCAACTAATATTCTAGAGCATTATATTTCTACAGAAGTTATTGATACTATCAAAAAACTATCTACTTTCAAAAAGGAAGGCATTCCTTTAACAGAATTTAAACAAGAAGAAGGTTTGATTGCAAATATTAACCTTAACATTGGATTATTTGAGAGGGTGATCAGTATGGGAATATATCCAGGAGAAAAAATAAGGATAACTGATAAAATTCCAAATGGCATCATTATTGAAATAAAAAACAAAAAGTTTGTTCTAGACAATAATATAGCAAAAGAAATTAAGGTGTTAGAATATGAAAAATCTTAAAATACTTTTAATTGGTCAGCCAAATGTGGGAAAGTCATCTTTATTTAATGTATTAGTTGGCCCAAAGGTTGTGGTCTCTAATTATCCTGGGACTACGGTTGAAGTAGCTCAAACCGAAAAAATTTTTGGTAATACAAAGATAATGTTTGAGGATACTCCAGGAATATACTCTATATCTGATAGGAGTGAAGAAGAAAAAGTTACTGAAAGGGCTTTGTTTGAAGAAGAAGCAGATGGAGCAATAATAATTGCTGATGCAAACTCTCTTGAGAGAAGTCTTTACATGGTTTTGCAAATCCTAGAGGCAGAAATACCCACTATTATAGCTCTAAATTTTGTGGAAGAAGCTGAAAAGAGAGGAATAAAAATTGATTGCGAAAAATTAGAAAAACTCCTTAATATCCCCGTTGTGCCTATAAATCTTCTAACCAAAAAATGGGTAAATAAACTAGTGGATGCAATATTAAAAACCTGTCCTGAGCGAAGTCGAAGGATTAAAGAGGTGGCAAGACGAGATTTTAAAATTGAATATGATGATCATATAGAAAGAGCAATAAGTAAAATATCTACTCAAGCTAACGGAAGGTTGCCCAAAAGATTTGTTGCCTTAAGGGTTTTAGAAGAAGATGAAGATTTCTATAAATACTTGAAGAATGAGAAAGTAATTGGAGACGCAAAAGAAAACTTAAAAGAGCATCCAAAAGTTGCAGAGGATATATGTATAACCAGATATGGCACAGCCTCATTTATAGCAGAAAAAGTTACTCAAATAATTCCTCTGGGAAAAGAAAAAAAATTGGGAGCGAAGATTGACAGAATTCTCTTGCATAAAACCTGGGGTCCGCTTACTACTAGTTTATTCCTTCTTGCCATCTTCGGAATACTTTTATACCTTGGTAATTTGATACAAGGGGTTCTTATGAGTTTGACCGAGAGCCTTTTATTCTCTCTTGGCGTAGCGGAACATTCTATTATTACCATAATACTAGTCCAAGGTTTAACTGGACTTGCAATAGGTGTTTCTATTGCCTTACCTTATGTCTTCTTGTTTTATTTGCTTTTCGGTTTGTTGGAAGATATAGGGCTTCTTTCAAGATTTATTGTTAATGCAGAAAGGTTTTTGAAAAAAATAGGGCTTCCTGGTAAATCATTTATCCCTTTAGCTCTAGGTTTGGGTTGCACTGTGCCAGCTACTCGAGCTACTAGAGTCTTATCATCTAAAAAAGAGCAATTTCATACCGCCTCATTACTCGCTTTTGTGCCTTGTTCTTCAAGAATTGCCATAATAATGGGGATAGTTGGATTTTACGAGGGAATACAGTTGGCTTTTTCTGTTTTTGCTACTTTACTTGTTGCTGGTTTAATCTGGGCTTTCGGAATAAAAAAATTTATTCATATAAAGAGTGAACCATTGCTTTTAGAACTGCCTCCTTATAGAAGGCCCTTGATTAAAAACGTTCTTGCTAAAAGCTGGATTAGGATGAAGGATTTTGTATACATAGTTATACCCTTATTAGCACTTGGAGGAATAGCTTATGGTATTTTAAAGATATTAGGTCTTACTAATATCATAGTAGAACCACTTTCGCCGATCGCTATCTGGTTAGGATTACCTGCTGTAACTCTTATTCCTTTGGTTTTTGGTTTCTTGCAGAAGGATTTAACCGGGGCAATGCTTATATCCGTTCTTGGCAGTAAAATATCTTTAGCGTTAACTCCAATTCAAATATACACATTTGGCATAGCAGCCACCATTGGGATTCCATGCATAATTGCTTTAGGAATGCTTATTAAAGAATTTGGATTCAAAAAGGCAATAGGTTTAACAATAACTTCAATAATTTATGGTCTGCTATTTGCCGGGCTTTTATGGAGAATAATCTCCTTTTTTTGAATAATGTTGGATATGTAAAAAAATTTCGGCGGGGCTCCGTGAACTCGCCCGCCCACTCAAACATCGTGATAGACGGCGCGCGGGTGTTCTGCATGCGGGCGGCGGACTCGGGTAACGGTGGGCGTGGTGGAGTTCCACGAACCCGCCTGAACAAATCGGTTTCCTCACTCAACCTTCGTCCTGCCACCGCTCGCTATAGATACACCCGCCGCCCCTCCGCCCTCCCACTGTGATCGAGAAGCAGCGCGCCCGCCTCAGCCAAACATTGCGACAGGCGGCGCGCGGGTGTTCTGCGATGCAGGCGGCGGCCTCGGGCATTGGTGGGTGCGGTGGGGGTTCCGCCATGGCTGTTAAAATATATAATTTATGTAATATTCACCGCAAAGAACGCGAAGGACGCAAAGTTACGGCATCAATGTCTTTGCGATCTTTGCGGACTTTGCGGTGAGTGCTTCTTTCATTGACACGACATCTATCTTGCACTCAACCTGTCGCCCCTTCGCTCTCCCACTACGAGCGAGAAGCAGCGCCCCAGCCAAACATTGCGACAGACGGCGCGCGGGTGTTCTGCGATGCGGGCAGCGGCATCGGGCATTAGAGGGGGCTCCGTTATGGCTGTTAAAATATAGTTTATATGAAATATTTCACCACAAAGGACGCAAAGTCAATGCAACAACGTCTTTGCGATCTTTGCGTCCTTTGCGGTGAGTACCTCATATACTAACACGAATTTATTCTGCACCCGCCCGCTGCCCCTCCGCCCTCCCACTGTGATCAAGAAGCAGCGCGCCCGCCCCAGCCAAACACTGCGACAGACGGCGCGCGGATAGTACGTGGATTAATAACAGGCTTGCGCCTGTTTCGTTGTCAACGGTGCTTTGAAAATCCACACTTTGCGACCTGATGATAATACAAAAGGGAAATGAAGAATAGACTGAATGTTACAGTTTACCCAATTCATGATTCAATCTGTCATTCAAATTTAGTAAATCATCATTTTCAAGATTGATGAGTTTAAAGCCGTTCTTTTTATACACCTTTTCTTTGTATTTTCTTTTAGCGCCTTCGTCTATTGAATGGATGGAACCCCAGAATTCTATATATACATTATATTTAGGTAAATACCAATCACAGTATAACAAATGCGAAATTGGTAATTTTTGTTCATAGATGAGCCTCTGACAAAACACACAGAAACCCTTAAAATCCTCGTCAAAAGCTTCAGAGCACTCCCTTTCAGTAAAATTTACCTCTAAGCCCTTAGATTGACAACCTTCTAAAAACACTTGGTGATCTAATTAAGTCAAGTCTTCCAACTTTAAAAGCAGTCAATGCCGTAAGTAAAGCAGTAATATTGGAAATCGATACAAAAATTCTAGCTTGTTCAATCCCACGATTTGACATTTTAGAACGATGATGTCCAACCACTTCATTTGAATTTTTTCGTTCAACAGTTGTTCTTAAATCGTACAGTTTCCCCAGCAATCGGTGGTACATTCTAGGGATATATTCCCCTCTAAAATGATTACCCGAATCTGTTTTTAGTATTTCTCCAACACTATTTGCCCTTGCTGCGATTATGGGGATCACCCCATGATCAATCACAACTTTGTTTGATTTGTGGCTATCAGGTCCTGCATCACCTATCAAAAAAATCGGTTTTGTATCGGTTGATGACAAAAAATCATCAGCTGTACTTCTAAAGATCGTATTATCGTTCTTGTTTGCACTCACTGCATCCCAGTAAATAGGTAACATCCACCAGTCATCAACAATACATGAATCAGTATATCCAGTACCAGAAAGGACGCTATACTTACCTGTTTTTTTCACATAATGTCCTGCATCAGGATCAGAGAACATCCCGGTTTCTTTAAACTTCATGCCATTGCTATTGCATTCAAAGAACCTTCTATCCCATATCGCAATTTTACCACCAATAAGTTTCAAGTCCCTGCATTCTTGTATCAGAATCTCTCCATACTCTTTCAAACTTGAACCTATTGCCGTTAGATTCCTCTGATATGAACGGGATGTAAGCTGCTTCTGACTTTGTATGCCCAATTCAATTCTAATTTTTGGATTCTGGTTAAACTCTGTTATGAATGAATCGAAATTTGTGTACCCCAGTTTGCATCTTGCGATTTCCAACTTGATAATATTGTTAAAATTCAGGGTGTCTGTCTGAGGATTATACCCTTCAATATCTTGAATTCTTCTGAAAAACTCGTCAATTGAGGGATTTAACGCAAACATGTTACCGATGTATCCTTTAAAGCTTTTGTAGTTTTGGATGGCAATTATTTGAGTAGCTGGCAATGCTCCTTCCATATAATCGCTACTATTCGGCAGGACAGGTTTGATTTTGTATGGTATTCGAACTTTCTTATTTAGGAATGCAAAACCATCTTCTAAAAAATCCGAAATTTTTGTTTGGAAAATAGAAATTGCATGGTTTTTGCTCTTTTTAATTTTGATTTTTTCTGGGAATAGTAATTTGTGTTTGATCCCGCATGCTGAATATATTTCGTAACCATGGTCGGACGTTGTTGTTTTCATGGTTAGGCTGCTTTTTATTGGTATTCTAAAAAAGTCTGAAAGTGTGGATTGTTTGATGGAAATTATGCGAACTTTTATCTTTTCTTTTTGTAATTTCAACGGTTTTCCAAAAAGTTTTGTATATTCTTTTTTTCCGGTTTCGCTTTTCAAACTTATTGTTATTTCATTAACAGTTCCAAAATAATCTATTAATTGAACCAATATGTATTTATATCCTTTACCGACTATTCTTATCATGGATTATGCCCCTATTTGAGTTATTTTTATCATTAGGACTGATTAAATACTCTAATTGGCATAATCCTATATATTTCATTCTAAAATAGTATTTTGATGCTTAATAATCAAATTTTATGTGTAATAACTGGTGTACATAGAGGAAATTAAAAATGGGGGCATTTCCATTGAAATGCCATTGACTTACTTATCTGTCCTCCTTGGTTTTGCAGCCGGTGCTATGATATATATCTCGTTTGTGGAGCTTCTGTCAATTTCCATAGAATCAATAGGTTTTCTTGCGACAAACACTGCTTTTTTTATGGGCATGCTTGTAATCTATTTTGTAGACCAAGCAATTCCGCATGTACATCTGGACACCTTACCTGACGGCCGTCAGAGGAGGTTCCATAAAGCAGCCAGATTTACAGCAATTGGGATTGCCATTCACAACTTCCCGGAAGGCATGGCAGTACTGGCAACGTCCTTGAGCTCCGTAGACTTAGGTCTGATGATGGCTGTTGCCATTGCCATCCACAATATTCCTGAAGGTATTGCAGTTTCAGTCCCCATCTACTACGCCACCGGAAACAGGAAAAAGGCTTTTGCATACTCTTTTCTATCAGGAGTCTCCGAGCCGGTAGGGGCTGTGCTTTGCTACGTACTGCTCTTTCAATTTTTGACCCCCATGGTGCTGGGAATAATCCTTGCTGCGGTTGGTGGGATCATGGTGTTTATATGTTTTGATGAACTCATACCTATTGCTATAAAATACGGGGATGAGCATTTGATGCTTTCAGGCATGCTTTCAGGCATGGCAATAATGGCACTGAGCCTCTTTTTGTTAGGCAGATAATCTCTTACTATACACCTATACACCTATACACCTATACGGTAATCTTTTTATCCAAAAAGATTCCATTTAGATATACGGGAAAATGGGAGGTTAGTTATGTCTAAATATATAATAGTTTCACGTCTAACAGACGATGGTGCAAGGACACTTAAGAAAAATCCGGACAGGATAAAAGAAGTAAATCAGGAACTCGAAGAGATCGGTGTAAAGGTGCTGGAACAATTCTTCATCCTTGGGGAGTTTGATTTCTTAAACATCGTGGAAGCGGACAACGAAACTGCAATATCCAGAGCAGTTGTTGAACTTGCATCTCGCGGCAGTATCAGGACAGAGACCTTTACTGCAGTACCAATAGACGAGTTCATCGGATCGCTGGAATAGGAAGTACTACGAAATGGATGCAGTGGTCGATCAGACCCTGTTTTCCCTTACGTCTTTACTTTCTGGACTTCCTATGGTTTGTAGGTACAGCGCTCATCTTTGGCATCCAGAGAAAAGAACTCGCAATGGTCATACTCATGGCTCTGGGAACTTTCCGTGTGCTTGATGTGATGAGCAGCACCCAGATCATGACCTTCGTGGTTTTCGTGACATTCTATGTACCTTGCCTTGCAACCATTGCTGTTTTGATACGGGAACTCGGCAAAAGGAGGGCTGGCTTTGTTGTTATCTTCACCATAGTTGTTGCAACGGTTGTGGCATTTCTCACAAGAATCGTAGGAAGGTGTCAGGTTATTGGCTAAAGATGAACAGATAAACATACAGGATTTGAGGTGATAAAGTTGCAATTTGGAATTAAAAGGATCAAGAAGATTATGATACTGGTTGTTGCAGCGACTGCTGCGGCAGGATGTGTAGGGGAGGAGGATGCGCCTGCATCGGCACCCACGCCAACAACCGCACCTATGTCTGCAGAAGTACCGGGTGATGTGAGCAAAAATATACTGATGGTGATCGCCCCCGAGAACTTCAGGGACGAGGAACTTTTTGAACCAAAGAAGATATTTGAGGATAATGGAGTGATAGTTACCATTGCCAGTACGAGTACAGACACGGCTAAAGGAATGCTTGGTGCGACCGTGAAACCGGATATGGCGTTAGCGGATGTGAATATGAGCGAATACGATGCGATAGTGATCATCGGAGGAGCAGGTTCGAAGGACTATCTCTGGGAGAACATGGAATTGCAGCATCTGGTCAAGGATGCAAATGCCCGGAACAGGGTCGTATCTGCGATCTGCATCTCTCCTGTGGTTCTCGCAAGATCCGGTGTTCTGGAAGGAAAGAGGTGCACGGTGTTCCCGGATCCTGAATGTGTGGATGAACTTAAGGAACATGGGGCTGTCTATGTGAACAGGGATGTTGTTGTTTCGGATAATGTTATAACAGGGCGTGACCCCAAAAGTGCAAAATCTTTTGCAAGGGCTGTGCTTGATGCGATTTAGAGGGTAGGGAAAGAAGAAAAGGAGATAAAGAGGAAATGGGTGAAAGGGAGTTTAATAGGATAATAAAAGACGCGGGGCATGGGAAAGATGTGGAAGAAGTTGAGATATCAATAAAACCATCTGTAAAAATAATCGGTGTTGCCAGCGGAAAAGGAGGAGTTGGAAAATCCACAGTGGCGGTTAATCTGGCTACAGTCATTGCCAGAAAGGGTTTTAACGTTGGGATCTTTGATGCTGACGTCTGCGGGTTCACCATCCCGAAGATGCTGGGTATCACCGAAAAGCCGGCAATATCTAATGAGAACAAGTTCCTGCCTATTGAGAAACATGGGCTAAAAGTGATGTCAACGGGCTTTTTCATCAAGGAAAACCAGCCTGTTATCTGGCGAGGTCCGATGATCCACAAAGCTATCAAACAGATACTGACTGAGACGTTATGGGGAGACCTTGATTATCTGGTGATCGACCTTCCACCGGGTACGGGAGATGTTGCGATCACTTCCGGGATTTTGCTCCCTGATATGAGCATGATCATTGTCACAACACCCCAGGATGTTTCTTCTTTAGTTGCATGCAGGGCATTGAAGATGGCAAAGCAGACAAATCTAAAGATACTGGGTGTTATCGAGAATATGTCCTATTTTACCTGCCAGAAATGCGGCGAAAAGGCGTACATCTTTGGTCAGGGCGGGGGTAAAGATTTAGCGAGACAGGAAGGGGTTCCATTTCTGGGTGAGATACCTCTTGAGCAGGGCGTCCGCGAATTGGGCGATATCGGCAGACCTCTGGTGTCTGAGGATATCAATTCTCCTGCAAAGGAAGCTTTTGAAAAAATAGCGGCAAAAATAACCGGAAGTGAGATCAGATAGGAAAAACGTATTTGTTTAGCGATTTTAGACGCCGAGGCAATCCGCCGCAGGCGGCGCATTCCCATACCACTAACGCGAACGATATAAACGTTTTCGCGGCAAATCCAATTTGTGAAAATATACACACAGAATTAATCTAAATATCATCGAAGATTTTCTTATAGTATATTTTGTATATGTTACATAAGTCAGGTTAATCCGACCGATATACATTTTTCTCGTAATGTTTGGAATGCGCCGACTGCTCACGTTCATGCTGACAATTTCCGACAGGATTTACAGGATGAACTGGATTTGAATGGCGGTTTGTGTCATCCTGTCAATCCTGTTCATCCCGTCCATCATGTCTGCGCCTCACATCGATTTTGGATATACCTCCTGTGTACCTCCGCGCCCGCCCAACGCGCAAAATGCCGGATGCGCGCCGATGTTGGAACAAGCCACTTGCGCGGGGTGCGAACTTAGAAGCGAGCGCGAAAGCCGCGCCCCATTTGCCTGTTTTTGCTGCGTGCAAACTCATGTTTCACTCCCCACAAGTCCAAATCCGTGTAAATCGGTGTTGTCAACGGCGGTGCGTTTGTTGTTTTATTGCGGTGCCGGACTTGTACTTACTGACAGATGCGCAGGTCTGTACGCGCGCGGGTGTGGATAATAACTACCATACCACGCGGTAAACTTGCTTTGCGGGTCTATGAGTGCTTGTAGCAGTGGCGATCCATTACTCACAGTGCACGGGTGCGCGGGAGAAAATAAGGGACGAACGAACGAATGAACGGACGCGCCCCGTCTATAGCTCAAACAACCGGAGTCCGGCTGGTGGGTCTCCGCCGCCTGCGCGCGAACACGCAATCAACCCTCGCACAACCACATCTGCGTGCATCCGCGTCCATCTGCGGTTAATTTCAATATGCAGCAGTGGCTACAAGAGCGAATTTGCACAGCGCCGCCCGTCGCTTAATCGCATCCCGCGCGCCGCCCTCCACTCAAACAACCGGAGTCCGGCTGAAGAATCTACGCCGCCTGCGCGCGAACCCATGATTCAATCCACTCTCAAATCAGCGCCTGCGATTCATTGCAAATATTAACCGCAGATGAACGCAAATTAACGCAGATACGCTACGCGTCGGACTGTTTGATTTCATAGATGTTGTTTGGATTCGACGGATTTAATGAAAGTTTCGAGACACGCCGACCGCGCGCAGGTTTTGGAAGGCACCGGCTGCGCGCCAAACCCCACACCTCCACCTCTGCGTCCTCTGTGTTCTCTGTGGTTTTTCAATTGTCCTAACCCACTGATCATAACCCCGCAATCTTCACAATGAAACTATCGCCGCGCCTGCTCCAAGCGCAAAATGCCGGACGCACGTCTATTGAAATACGCCGCCTGCACACGAATGTGCCAACCATACCACAGCATCCATCTGGAGCACAGCGCCGCGCGGTCTCACCAAAATTCAACATAACCTACTTCGAAATGGACCCGTTCGCAAGCCCAAAAACTCACCCTACATAATGCGAAAGCACTTTAACTGCATGCATGTTCAGCACTGGCACAAGCAATATTTATGTAACAAGAACGCATTTTGTTTTTGGTGATAAAATGACAAACCTTACGGCAATCCTGTATAAAGACGATGATATATATGTAGCCGAGTGTCCCGAGGTTGGCACATTTAGTCAAGGGGAAACTGTAGAAGATGCCATAAGTAACCTTAAAGAAGCCACAGAACTTTATCTGGAAGAGTTCCCGTTAAAAGAAGAGAGAAAAAGCCTCATGACAACATTTGAGGTGGGTGTCGGTGTCAAAGCTTAACACAATCTCCGGGGATAAAGTAATACGAATTCTTTGTAATAAACTGGGTTTTAGTATTACGGGGAGAACAGGTAGTCATGTCAGACTCTCGAAAATGGGTTCTGAAGGGAAAGTAGGGACAGTTGTTCCAATGCATAAAGAACTAAAAATAGGGACTTTGAAAGGGATTCTGAAATTGGCAAAAGTTGATGTGGATGATTTTTCTAAGTATCTCTAACATTCAATGCGCGGAGTCTGACTGCGTGTTTTCTGAAACCGCAGCAATTATCCACACTTCTGGAATGAAACACCGGACGTAAACACGCCGCCTGCGCGCCATCCCACTAACCAAACCCCGCACCTCCACCTCTGTGTCCCTCCGTGCCCTCTGTGGTTTTAAAATTGTCCCGCACCATGAATAATGAGGACGTAATCCTCACAATAAAACTATTGCCGTGCCCGCTCAAAGCGCAAAACACCAACCGCACGCCGATTGGAATGCGCCGCCTGCGGCGGATCGACTCGGCGTCTAAAATCGCTAAACAAATACGAAAAAACAAGATGGGTAGAAAACTGAATAAAATATATAGTATGGTATAGTATAAGAAAAACCACAATGCCAAGGAAACCACAATGCTAAGGAAACAAAGAATAATCTACGGTCCTGTTCCATCAAGACGGCTTGGACGCTCACTCGGGATTGACATCACAGGTCCTGAAAAAACCTGTAATTTTGACTGTGTCTACTGTCAACTTGGATGCACGGATAAGAAAGTATCGGGGCCGGAAGACGTCTGCGGAGTCTCAACTGAAGAGGTAGTGGAGGGGTTGAAAAACCATCTCAAGAAAGTAAAACAGCTTGATTACATTACTTTTTCAGGAACCGGGGAACCCACACTCAACCTTGCACTTGGTGAGATGATCCGTGAGGTAAAGAAGATCAGCAATGTTCCTGTTTGTGTGATCACCAATTCCTCCCTTGTCAGCAGGAAGGATGTCAGGGATAATCTGGCACAGGCCGATCTGGTGGTCGCTACCCTCGAAGCCGGGGATGAAAAGATATTCCGGGCAATCAACCGCCCCGTATCAGGAATCAGGCTTGACGATATTATCCATGGATTAAAAGCACTGAAAAGCATGGGTCCCAGACTAGAGATCGAAGTTCTTTTTGTTGATTCCAAAAAGGATTATCCAACCAATATTAGTGACCGGGCGGTCGAGGAATTGATACGGTCACTCAAGTTCATTGATCCGGATGTGGTAGAGGTATTTACTGTGAGCAGACCGCCTGCTGAGGATTTTATTATCCCTGTTTCGCAGCAGAGACTTACCGAGATTGCACAAAAGTTCGATGATGCACTGGGAAGGGAAAAGGTCAGACTGGTCTTTAAAGGGCTTCGCAGGAAAATCACCGGTATCAAACACGGGAACATGCGGGATGAGGTCTATGACCTGATACTACGAAGACCGTGCACTGTTGATCAGATCAGTTCCGCACTTGAGATCGATGCAAAAGATCTTGTGGGTATCATCGATGACCTGCTTGGGAAAAAGGAGATCGTAGAGATAACAGCAGAGGATAGAAAGTATTACAGGGCGGTTTGACTGGATTATAATTATAACTATAATTATAATTATAAAAAGAGCATATCTTCAGCCGTTTATGAGTCAATTATCTCTTTAATCTTCTCAAGAACCGCAATCGCATCGTTGCGTTTAACATCAATTTCGTGCTCTTTGCAGTATCCAATAAGCACATCTCCAACATCGGATGACAGAACCCCGTCTTTGACACCCTGTTTAGCCACACCGAAATATGTCCTTTCAGTATAATGCGTCTTTTTCGCAATCCCCATCAATAAATCACGTGTGTCGCTATCGACGATCCCTTCCTTACATGCCGCATTCAAAGTTTCCCTTATATTCACCATAGGGTTTGACACAGGTTCAAAAGTGTCCGGATTGGTAGCCACAGCCACTTCGTCATCGGCTTCGATCACACCATCGCGATACCATTCGTATATCTTACCGACACCTATCATTCCATAAGTATCGAGTTCGGACGCGCGGAGTGCTCCCATGCTGCAACCTCCGACAACGATAACTCCAGATTTGATTGCTTTGATGATCTCCTTGTGAGCGACTGCTGTCTTGTCAAAAAATATGCCGTCAATAATTCCTATGACATTGTACCCTTTTTGGACAGCCTTTTGGATATCACACCTAAAAACAGGTCGACTGTATTTAACATCAAGTATCTTTTTTGCATCTTCGTGGTTGATACTTGTGCCTGCAAATATGATAGGGCGGAGTGCTTTGTTCATCGTGTTCCTCTTCTCCTTCTCCACGGTCTGTCCTCCCTTGCCAGCTTTTGCCTTTTCACTAACTTCATCCGTTTACCAATACGTTCGCGATCAAGGGTGTATAGTTCAAATGCGGGGATAATCACGCGCACAACAGGCACGTTCACATTTTCTCTTGAGAGGTCAACTACAATGACATTATCAACGAGTCCTTTAAGTTGGTCAAGTACAACTCGAATGTTCCCTGCCGGTGTTGCTGTTGAGATGTCTTTGATCTCGGAAAATGATATCATCTCTTTATCCTCATACCAGAATTTGTTCATCCGCTTCATCTGTTCGTACCCGATATTACGGACGAACTTTTCGCGGTCTGTATCCTCACGTGCTCCGTGAATCTGGACAACTCTGGATTGGGCGGCTTCGGTAATTGCCCGACTGACCGCAATTTCAGGTTTCAAATGCGAACCTGCACCCATTACCAGCATTGCCGCATCTTTTAATTTAATATCATCAGTCACGGCAACGACTGTTGTGACGTCGGTATCATGCTGGGGCACCCAAAGTTTGATGTCCACGCCCGTATCTTTGAACTTCTGAATAAGTTCATAGTTACTGCCATCGTTCTCAGTAAGAATGAGTTCCTTTCCCGTAGTTCTGTTGTACTCAGCAATGCTCAAAGCATCCCTCTCGATAACTTCCAGCAATCCGTGGAATATTGCTTCTTCCATTACATTTCCTGCTGCAAGACCATTGGTGTTGCTTCGAAAGAGTTTTACACATTGCCCTGGTTCGTTGTATGGGTGATAAACGGCATTTGAAGGGACAAATATCTCTTCGTTTTTCAGCAGGTCCCATCCTCCTGTCCAGTCAACCAATTTATCAGGCACGAGGGGTTCCGGTAAAAGTAGTGATTTTGGGTTAAGTATATTGTGATCATTGAATGCTTCTTCAAGTGTTTTTATAATCGTTGGAGCTGAAATGTCGGTATCGATATTCTCATTGGTACCTGCTCTTTCAGCAAGACACCTCTCAAAACCTTCCATCATCGCAGAGATCCTTGCCTGATCAGGGTTTGCACCTTTTCCGGAATATATGGAAATTCCACCTTTGGCAGCACTCGGTCGAATAGTGGTAAATACCGGTATCCCGATCCTGTCAAGGTCGGTTATGTCTGCTATACGGGTGACACCTATTGTCTTAAGTTGGCTCTTGGCGTTTTTAAGGGTTGTTTCTCCGTCATGTACTCTCTGGGTGCCGTCGATATAGGACAGTGACTCATCAATGATTATCTCAGTCATGGTTAGCAAACGTTCTTGCATATATTATATATCTTGCGACAAGACAGGGAGGGACAGCACAAGGCAATTTATCGGCAGTTTATCGGCAATAAACAACGAGGAAAGCAATGAACGGGAAATATACAGAAGAACTACCAAAAGAAGCCATTGACCTTGCCATCTGGGATTTGCTCTCCCCTGACCTCACACAGCATACCATCCCTAATCATTTTAGAAGATAATCACCGTCGTTAAGTTCAAGAAAATTAGAGATTTCTCCTTCCTTTTCTGATGGCTGGGATACTTGAGTATCATTGCAAACGTTGCCACGCACGGGAAGTATATCGAGACAAGTACTACTGCTGAGATCATCTGGTATGGCATCATTTCGATCACGGACATCTGTGCAACTGCAAGGTTTTTTCTCAGGAATGCTGCGATCAATGGACCAGCGGTCGCCTCTGGTACGCCAAACCAGACGACAAAGACCGGCGAAAGAACATTACCAACCAAATCGATAAACCCTACAAGATAGAGAACATTCACGATCCCGCAGCCAAGCAGTACAAAGGGAAGCGCAATCTTTGAAGGCGCAATTCGGACGAGGGCACTGATAAATAGTGCACTTACTCTCTTCTCTAAAAGTTATCTGAGGTACAGGGTACTGATTAGAGGATTTGTAAGGATATTCATCTTCAACCTAACTTTATTTGGGTATAGTATTTCTGAACCTAACCACCTACGAAGATATACCTTAAAGGAGGCATGTTATGAAAGAAACAAAACAAAAAAAGGGCCGGAAAGCTCTTGTAGCACAAATGGTGCTATTGATCCTGATTATTTCATCGATCATACCCGCTGCTGCAGAGGCTGATCAAAGATACGGGGTACTTGTCATCGCACACGGAAGCCCG
>JAUWBW010000183.1 GCA_030609665.1 Methanosarcinaceae archaeon
TTACATGATGCTTGGTCTTGGAATGGGTGCAGTAGTTGGAATGGAAGCAGTTGGTGTTTCAATGTTCCATCTGATCAACCATGCATTCTTCAAAGCATTGCTCTTCTTGTGTGCCGGTAGTGTTATTCACTCGGTAGGCACTCAGGATATGAGGCAGATGGGCGGAGTCGGTAAAGTGATGCCAATTACTTTTATGACGATGGTGGCTGCATCGCTCGCACTTGCCGGATTTGGTATCCCGGATACGATGATTGGTACAAGTGGATTCTTCAGTAAAGATGCAATTATCGAGACAACATATCTGTTTGCAACGGAAACCGGCAACTATATTCCATACATATTCGGAATTGTTGCGGCACTGCTGACATCAACATACATATTCCGGTTGTTGTTTATGACCTTTACAGGAAAACCACGTACTGATTACGGCGGGCATGAATCTCCTAGTTCCATGACAGGTCCTTTGAGTATTCTTGCAGTCTTAGCACTGTTCTTTGGTGCTCTTACGCAAACAAAATTCTATCATTTCCTTGAAGGAACATTTGAGAATAGTTTTGTTCATGTAAACATTGATCATCTGGCAGAGTTAGGACATTATCATCTTGTTCATGGGCATCATGGGGAACCATTGCTCATTCTGTGGATGCCTATCATTGTAGGTGTTGCAGGACTTTTGATATCGTTCTTGATCTATTACCTGAATGTTATAGATATGAGCAAGATAGTCTCAAGAAATAATGTGGTATTCAAACTCTTGTACAACAGGTACTACCAGCACCAGATCTTCATTGAAATAATCTCACTTCATTTGACATACGGATTGTCTCTTGTTGGTGAATTCATTGACCGCAAGATCATTGATGGAATTATTGATGGTATCAGTGATGGCACCATTGCAATTGGAGAGATCATACGAAAAGTTCAGACTGGTGTTGTCCAGAGTTACGCAACAGCAGTTATCGCAGGAGTTGGACTTCTGATAATACTGCTTAAGTTGATTGTGGAGGTGCAATAATGATACCTATAGTATCACTCATGATCTTAGTACCTCTTATTGGAGCAGTACTAACATTATTAACACAAACAAAAGAACAGGCACGTGTAATTGCATTAGTATTTTCACTTACACCTCTTGCAGGTGCTTTGTACATGATAATGCAATTTAATAGTTTGACTCCTGCTATGCAGTTTGTAGAGTCGTTTGATTGGATACCATCTCTTGGTATTTTGTACATGGTCGGTGTTGATGGAATTGCAATGCCTCTTGTGCTGTTGGCCGCAATAGTAGTGCCAATGACAATCATCTATTCATGGGGTGAAGATAAGGATGCAAACCAGTTCTTTGGTTTGATACTGGCACTTCAGGCAGGAGTTATGGGTGTGTTCACATCACTTGACTTTTTCCTGTTCTACATATTCTGGGAATTGACACTCATTCCGATGTACTTTTTGATAAGTATATGGGGAGGTCCGAAGAAAGAGTATGCAGCAATTAAATTCTTTATCTATACGCACGTCGCATCACTTGTGATGTTACTCGGAATATTTGCAATATATTTCGCAGCATGGGCACAGACTGGAATTCCAAGTTTCGAGATTCCATATCTGCTTGAACAGTTCCAGTTCTTCGAATCAAGCGTGCTCAGGGATTCCATATTCCTTGCATTGTTGTTCGGATTCCTTGTAAAGATGCCAGCAGTCCCATTCCATACCTGGCTGCCGGATGCACACGTTGAAGCACCAACAGCAGGCAGTGTATTGCTTGCAGCAATACTGCTTAAGATGGGTGGATACGGATTGTTCAGGGTAATGCTTCCTTTGTTGCCATTCACAGGTTCACCGGACTTTATGATATCAATTCTGGCATTCATTGGAGTACTCAGTATTCTCTATGGTGCAATGCTTGCACTGGCCCAGACAGATCTTAAGAAAATGGTTGCATACTCAAGTATCAGCCACATGGGATATGTCACACTTGGTGCAGCAGCACTTGTGCCATTATCAGTATCAGGTGCAATGTTCCAGCAGTTCTCACATGGTTTGATCACATGTCTTTTGTTCATGTCATGCGGTGCTATACAGCACATTGCAGGTACAAGGGTCATTGCCGACCTTGGTGGTCTGGCACCGAAAATGCCAAAACTTGCAGTTCTAATGATGTTTGGTTTCCTGGCATCACTTGGACTGCCTGGACTTAGTGGATTCATTGCAGAATTCCTTGTACTCACATTCTCGTACATCACACTTCCGGGATATGTGTTACTCGCATTGCTTGGAATTGTTGTGACTGCAGGTTATCACCTGTGGGCAATACAAAGATCAATGTTTGGAGTACTTAATGCTAAACTGGGACATCTCCATGATATTACCGACTACGAAACCATTTCAATGGGTATTCTGGCACTGCTTGTATTGTACTTTGGATTGAATCCAGGTCCGGTACTGGATATGATGACTACGAACGCCGAACAGATTGTGAGCCTGGTGGCTCTGGCGGGGGTGTAAATAATGGAAAATTATATGTTACTGGCACCTGAAATTATATTGGCATTAGTCGGATTGGCAATATTGCTTACAGGATTATTCATTGGTACAAACAATAAGAACATACTTGGTTACATCGCAAGTGCGGGTCTTATTGCCGCACTTTATTTGACCATTAGTAATATTAGTGTGAATGAAACAATGTTCTATGGGACAATAACGATTGACGCATTGTCCCAATTCTTCAAGATCGTGTTCATTTCAGTATCTTTACTTGTGACCATTGCATCGATTAAATATACTGATGGAAACAAAAGTGCTGATGAGTTCTTCACATTGTTGATGTTTTCAACAGTCGGTATGATGGTGGTTGCATCTGCAAATGACCTTATAACGTTATTTGTAGGATTTGAACTTGCAAGTCTTTCCACTTATGCTCTTGCAGGATTTGAGAAAAATAATCCGAAATCAATAGAAGCAGCAATGAAGTACTTCATCATCGGTTCACTTTCATCTGCACTGATGTTGTTTGGTATCTCATTTGTCTATGGAATGACAGGTACAACAAGTATACCTGGAATTGCAGAAAATGCAGGTGCTCTTGCAGCAAGTCCGATCGGTTTGATCGCTGTAGTAATGTTGATCGCAGGATTTGGATTTAAGATGGCACTTGTACCATTCCACATGTGGGCACCGGATACATACCAGGGTGCACCAACAGTGGTATCTGCACTGCTCGCAGCAGGTTCCAAGAAGATGGGATTTGTTGCAGCGTTCAGGGTTCTTGTAGTCGCTCTTGCAGTACTCAGCCCTACATGGCAAACAGCGTTTGCAGCACTGGCAATCATCACCATGACACTTGGAAATGTGGTAGCAATATCCCAGACAAGTGTTAAAAGAATGCTTGCATATTCATCAGTTGCACAGGCAGGATACATTGCAATGGCATTTGCTGTAATGTCAGAAATGGCACTTGCAGGTGGTATCCTTTACACACTGTCACATGCATTCATGAAGACCGGAGCATTCCTCGTGGTTGCTGTGGTTGGATACATGGTTTTGTCTGACAACAAGAACGCAAAGGATATTGACCATCTTGACAATTTCAAGGGACTTGCCAAGAGAATGCCAATCACGGCATTTGCAATGATGGTGTTTGTATTCGCGCTGGCCGGTATCCCACCAACAGCCGGATACATGAGCAAGTTTATCTTGTTCTCATCAACTATTCAAGCAGGTCTTGTATGGCTTGCTGTGATTGCGATATTGAACAGTGCGCTATCACTGTATTACTATGCCCGTATTGTCAAGTACATGTACTTCTTACCAGCAAGTGGTGGCAAAGTTTCCGAACCATTGCCGTATGCAATTGCAATAATTCTTGCACTTGCAGGAGTGCTGATAATAGGAATCTGGCCGGAACCATTCGTGTACTGGGCAATGGAAGCAGCAAAAGTGCTTATAATCTAATGGAGGTAATGAAATATGGCAGATTGTGATCTATGTAGTCTAGCTCTTCCGACCCTTAATCCGGTAAAAGTC
>JAUWBW010000094.1 GCA_030609665.1 Methanosarcinaceae archaeon
CCTTCGTTTTCCAGTTCCATTGAAAGATAATGCCGATGGCAGTCCTTCGGGCTTTTTTCCGCACACATAAGAACGATCTCCCCCTCAAGCCCGGATACATTGTTTATCTTGTCCAGCAGCCGTGAGAAACTCTCCCGAAATGCACGATCATTGGTAGAAAAGGTTATATACTATTTGGCGGCTTGTCATATATGCAATTTAATTTAATCATAAGTCTGAGGGGATTTAATGAATAAAGTCGATATCTTACAAAGATGTCTGCACATGCTGACAGATGACAGTAATGTCATTGGCAGTGCAGTATCCAGCAAAAACGGATTAGTTATGGCAACTGATCTGCCGGAAGGAATAGACCGAAACTCTTTTTGTGCAATGGCAGGCTCACTTTTTGACGGAATACAGACTGCCGCATCTGCAATTGACAAACATGGTGTCAGGCATGCAGTAATGAACATCGGAGATGAACTTTTCATTGCCCACTTGTGCGGCAATTCCGCAATCTTGCTGGTAAATACTCAATCGGGCATTGAACTTGAGCCTTTTATGCGCGAGATAACATCTACTGCAAATACGATTGGAACTGTAGTTGGATAAACCACGATCTTTAATTGGAAAAACAAGTGGTGCTAGTTACAACTCTCTCTTTCCAGCACCCATTTTGACATTACAAATAACCTATCGTTAGTATGTACAATGCACTCTCATTCTCAGGCAGCCTGAGTACCTGCCTAACCTTCTCATCATCAAACGCACCAACAGTGCACGTTCCAATACCAAGGGCAACTCCCTGCAAACATACATTCTGGGCAGCATGCCCGATCTCAATATTCGTATAGCGAATACCGCGTTTTCCATATTTTGCAGTTGCGCGTGAGTAATCTGCCGCAAAAACGATATTCTCAGCACAATCTCGAACCTGTGGTTGTGAAAGTGCTGCAATAGAAAGTTCATCATTTATGTTTCCTTCAATTGTCTGTACAATTGAATGATTATCAGGCAGATACTTGTATACCCCGACATCCAGTCCATCAATTTTTCCTGCAACAAGATACACTTCAAGCGGATACAGGGCACCTGCTGATGGGGCAGTCCTAAATCCAATATTCGATGTTATACCTTGTGCAGCCCACAGAAGCTGGGATACGTCCTTGAGTGAAAGGGAGGTATTCGAATACGAACGAATAGAGCGCCTCTTTGCAATGTTTTCTTCAATAGTGGTATCGCCTGATACGTCGGGTACTGGGAGTTTTATCTCTTTTAACATGTGACACCTCTTGTTTTGTCATACCACGATTTTTGTTTCCGTAACCGTGATGATCCCATGATCGCCAAGAACTTCCTGAATATGAGGTATAAGCGGTTCAATACGTTCCAGATCATCAACACATTCAACAATGATCGGATGTTCTGTATTGAGCTTATAAAGACGCACTCCCTTGCTTATCCCCTCTCCTCCGCTAAATCCGGCTGTGGCATGGAATACGGTCGCGCCGGTGACCTCGCTGTTCTCGAATATGTCAAGTATCTTCTTTTGGACAAGTTCTCCACGGTACCTGTCATTTTCCCGCATATACACTCTTAGGACATGCTTTTTGGCATACTCAAAAGAGCTATTATGTTCAGTATTAGTATCATCACTCATTTTCCTAAAACCCCCTCCCCATTAACTTATTGGGTGGTAACGGTAGTAACTTAAATTTTCTCGCCGGACAGTATCTCAACTTCCTGCCATGTCATGAGTTCCTTTGGAACCATCTCACGAAGTTTCGGCAGCAATGGTCTGATCCTCTCCTCAGTATCCACAGCTTCCACGATCAGCGGCAGATCAACCCCAAGCCGCAATATGCTAGCAGTATGTATGTTGCTGTGAACCCCATATCCCTCAATGCCGTGGATGACCGTAGCTCCTGCAACATAGGAATCTTTCAGGTATTCAATTACAGCATGATGCGCTGACCTGCCGTTGTAGGTGTCATTTTCACTCAGATATATCCGAAGAAGTACGGCTTTCATATTTTCCCTCCCAAAATATTATTAGTTCTGATTTTAGATTAAGTTAACTACAAAATATCCTGCAACAATTCCCATTAAACACAAAAGGACATTCAATGAGATGTTCAGGATAAAATACATGTTCTCCCCCTCTTCCAACAGTTTGAACGTTTCATAAGCAAATGTGGAGAATGTAGTGAATGAGCCAAGCAACCCTATGTTTACGAGATACATGGTCGAGTCTGGAACTGATGAAAAAGTTAAGATGGAAAGTACTGTGCTTCCAATAACATTCACAATAAGTGTTCCTGTCGGAAGTTCTGCGACTCTCGCAGCCATACCAGATACCAGATACCGGAGTATCGCGCCCAAAAATCCTCCAAGTCCGACAAGTATGACAGGCACGAACGCATCCAGAATCATTATTTTGCCACCTCCCTCTCCTTCTTTCTTGTAGTATATATTTTATAAATATATAGTGCGAGTTAATGCGAACGAAGTGAGCATTTTCTCGATATGAGTATGATGACTCCGCGTCCTAAAAGTACTGCAATGAGCGTGAGAATAACGTTTGCTGCGATGTTCAGGATTGCAAATGTTGGAGCCATCTGGTAGGATTGGACTGCAAAAGTGGAAAAGGTGGTGAACGACCCCAAAAAACCGATCCCGAATCCCATTCGTACGCGCGGGCTGACGTATCCCAGTAATTCAGTGTCATACATTAGCATCCCGAGCGCGAAACTCCCAAGTACGTTGACAGTAAGCGTGTCAAAAGGCGTGGCAATTGCGCTCGATAACAAAAACCTTGAAATTGCCCCGAAAAAACCTCCTGTTCCAACAATTAACAGGTTGCCCATATCCCTTCTTGTAAACCCCATCTCAATCGATCAGGACAACATCTACGTCTTGTCCTTCTTCATATCCTTCCACATTTTCAGGAATTATGACAAAACCGTTGGCTTTTGCCACCGAACTCAGTACCCCCGATCCCGATGTCATCAGCGGATGAGCAATGTTGCCTTCAAGCACCACTCTTGCGTATGTCATGTATCCTTCCTTTGAGTTGATCTTACCACTCGTGCGTGCCCTGATGATAGTGTCAGGTATGTCGGGTATATTTCCCACTTTCCTGAGCGCCGGGCGTGCGAATGCAAATAGTCCGACAAGTCCTGCAACAGGATAGCCGGGCATGCAAACAATGGGCACGTTCCCGATGATGCCGAGAGCCGTGGGTTTCCCGGGACTCAATCCTACGCCGTGTACGAGTATCTCTCCCAGCGAATCAACGACCGCAGGCACATGGTCACGTTCACCAACTGATGTGCCGCCGCATAATATTATCATGTCAGCATCAAGGTTCGATCGTATGGCATCTTCAATACGTTTTGGCTTATCCGGCACGATATCACAATATCGCGACGTTCCGCCCCATTTTTCAACATACAGCCCGACCATAAGTCCGTTCGTTTCAAGAACTTTCCCCTGCGACGGGATTTCCGTGGTTGTGCGAGGGACGACCTCATCACCTGTCGGGATGACGGCAACTACAGGTTTTTTGTATACTTCGACTTCCGAGAGTCCAAGGGATGCGATCACTGCCACGTCACATGGTCGAAGCAGGTGACCTGCCTCGAATATGAGTTCGCCTTCTGTCATATCCTCACCGATACACCCTACATGTTTGTTCGGGTGTACCTGTGTGCGTATTTCCACCATGTCCCCGATCGGTGTGGTGTCCTCTATCATTACAACAGCATCTGCGCTGTCGGGTACGTTTGAGCCTGTATGGACACGGGTGCATGTGCCCTGTTCTGCGTTGTCTGATACACTGAGCATTAGCGGATTTGTCACTGATGCGCCAATTATGTCAGATGACTGTACTGCATAACCGTCCATTGCAGCGCGGCGGTAGTGAGGGACATCTCTTGTGGCTTTGAGGGGTGATGCAAGAACCCTGTCCGTGCAATCAATGAGCGGGATCGGTTCTGTCGCTGATAGTGGACTGATGGAATTTAGGAAAAGTCTTCTTGCATCCTCTACTTTTGTGAGTTCTTTGATGATCGTGCCCATATGGTCAACCTACTCAAAATTAAAAAAATCGAAATCGTTTTCATCCACCCGAAACAGGTGGGAATATCGCAATTTCATCGCCCTGTGTAAGAGTGGTTGAAAACCCGTCAAGATGGTGGATGCTGTTGCCGTTTACAAACACGTTGATGTATCCGCGAAGTTGTGGTTCTTCGGTGTTGTCTTCAAATATTATTTCTTTTAGCGAGGGATATTGCTTTGTAAGACTATTGAGTATATCCAGTACAGTGTCACCATCAAGCATTACTTCGGATTTGCCTGCGTGCTCCCGAAGATTTGCAAATAATTTCATTTTAATGCTTACCATGAAGACCCTATTTTGACGCATACCTTTAATAAAGTTCTGCTATTCTATTACTGGATTGGAATTGAATTTGAGGCTGCACGATGAATGTGAACATGTTATCTGTTACTCCCGCATCGATCTATTTTGCGCTTAATATCGTCTCTTTTTTGGCTTATGGATTTGACAAGGCGAAAGCGAAACTAAAATGGCGACGGATTCCTGAAAAAAACTTGTTGTTAACGGCATTTGTTGCACCTTTCGGTGCGCTGGCTGGAATGCAGATATTCAGACACAAGATACGCAAGGATAAATTCAAGTATGTGGTGCCGGCTTTTGTTGCGGTCCATCTGGTTGTTTTTGCAGTTTTGTAAACGATTCGATGTAATAGTTTTTTATAGTATATATTTTATAAATATATAGTGCGAGTTAATGCGAACGAAGTGAGCATTTTCTCGTGATTTACGATTAATCTCATAGTGGTGTGAGATTTGGTTGATATATTCACTCCAGAAAAGAGAAGCAAGATAAATATTACTGTAATTAATTTTCAGACAGCCTCTATATACAATCAAAAATTGCTAAACAAATACTATTTTCTATGTCATGGGGGAGTATCGGAGCGCAGCGTAGATACTTCATTGCGCCTTCTGAGACGCACCTCGGGTGTTTCATCAATCACTTCGGCAACATAATATGGAACGTTGTTCCAATCCCTTCTTCACTCTCAGCCCATATTTCACCGTTGTGAACTTTAACAATGAGTTTGCTGATATACAGACCAATTCCGGTTCCTCCATACCTTCGCGTAGTCGAGGCATCGACCTGATAGAATTTATCAAACAGATTGGAAATCACCTCATTTGAAATGCCGATTCCGGTGTCGCTCACTGTAATGTGAATATTCTCGCTATCCTCAAATGCCGCCACTGTGATTTTACCACCATTTGGGGTGAACTTGGTCGCATTTTCAAACAGATTTATAAAAACCTGAGTCAATTTATCTGCATCTCCTTTAATTAAAGGCAGATCAGACGGAGTATTATTTTCAATTGTCAATTCCTTACTGTTGATTTGTGGAGATATATCAATGAGTGCATTGCCTATAATATCAGTTATGTTAACCGGATGTATCGCATATTTATCTTTCCCGGATTTTTGAATCGTCAGGTACAATATCGAATTTATCAGTCTACCCAGCCGTTCAGAATTGCGAATGACTGCATCCATTACCTTTTTCTGCTGCTCGTTTAGCGGACCGTACATCTCACCCTGCATGACTTCGCTGAAACCTTTAATGGATACGAGAGGTGTTTTGAGTTCATGGCTTACATTCGATAAGAATTCGTCTTTCATCTTATCAAGGGATTTGAGTTCTTTATTTGATCTTGCAAGTTCCTCTGCGTATATTTTAAGCGATTCTTCGGCATTCTTTCGGTCAGTAATATCAAGTGCAGTCCCATATACCTTGACAACATTGCCATTACTGTCACATACAACTTCGGCAGGTGAATATACGTACCGTATGGATCCATCAGGACGTACAATCCGATATTCAAATGGTTCTCCCTCTCCATTCTTAATCCAACCCGCGAACTTCTCATTAACGTAATCAAGGTCATCCGGATGCATCCCTGCAAGCATAGTTTTCGATTCAATTTCATCTGCAGGGTCAAAACCGTATATACTATAGATCTCATCAGACCAAACACTTACACCAGTCTTAACATCAAATTCCCAATCCCCTACATGTGCGACTTCCTGTGCCCTAAGCAACCTGTGTTCACTTTCTTGAAGCGCTACCTCTGCCTTCTTGCGCTCGGTGATGTCGTGAGCATAAACGGCAACTGCTGTTACTTCTCCCGCCTGATTAAAAATAGGATGAATATGCGACTCGAATGTGCTAATTAATCCTACATCTTCGAATTGTAACGGCACACCCGTCTTGAAGACTTTATCAATCATAGCTTTCCTATTGTGTACTGATTTATTTGGGGTATAATCAAAAACGCTTTTACCCACAACATCACCTATCTCTAAGCCCACTCTTTTTGCAAAGCTCTCGTTCGAAGAGAGAATGATTCCATTGTTATCAATCAGATGTATTATATCGGGACTAGCATCAAGGATAGCTCGTAGCGCCCCCTCCGCCTTTTTGCGCTCGGTGATGTCATGAATAATTGTCAAATAACACTTTTTCCCCTCCCAGATCGTTACAGTTGATAACATTTCAACAGGTACTATTGTTCCATCTTTTTTAACGATGATTCGGTCATAGTCCGTCTGAACTGTTTTGCCTGCCATCCGGTCTTTCATTCTTTGTTTGAGTTTGTCAATTTCTTCAGGTGGGGTAAAATCCCATTTGGTCATGTTGAGCAATTCATCCTTGCTGTAACCCGTAATTTCTGAATATTTGGGATTTACATAAATATGGTAAGCGTTTTCGTCTGCGATAGCCACGCCATCCATTAGGTTCTCGACCAGGTCACGGAAGTTTTGTTCAGTTGCCCGCAGTGCCTCCTCTTTTTGCGCAACATCTTCCAGAATGCTCAGGAGTGACTTTCTGGCTTGTTCAGATTCTTCATAAAGCCCTTGAAGTTCCTTCTTGCTGGAGAACAGTTGCCCTGTCTTCTTTGTTAGTTCCTTTTCTGTTTTCTCTCTCACTTGTATTTCCTTAATGACATTCTCATGAGCCGTACAAGCTTCTATAGCAACGCTTAATTTTTTAGAAAGACTGACAAGTAGATTTGCTAAAGGTTCATCTGCTATTTCCCTACTGGCATAGACCAGATAAAGAATCGCCACATTGTTTATAGGCACAATCAATACGGATTCTTCTTTTCCTGTCAGGACAGGACAATACTGCAAAAAATCGGTATCATCTTTGTATCTAAG